>JAXHUB010000234.1:0-22178 GCA_034189845.1 Candidatus Cloacimonadota bacterium
TTCTCGTTTCACTGAAACCGAATACCAACAGGAAATTATAATAGCCACAAATATTGAACAAGTTATAATTACTTCATCTTGGAAAGAACCAGAACTAAAACCCGGACTCATAGATAGATATCTGTGTACTGCAAACCTGAAAAATATTAAACCTGTGATCTGTATAAACAAAATAGATATTTGTGAAGATTTAAAAGAATTAGAAAAATTTATGCAATTTTATAAAAATTTGAATATTCCTGTTGTATATACTTCTGCAAAAAAAAATATAGGAATGGATGAACTTAAAAAACATCTAAAAAATAAAGATTCTGTATTTTCAGGACATTCTGGGGCTGGAAAAACTTCTATTTTAAATTGCTTATTACCTGATTTGGATTTAAAAGTTGCTCAGATAAGTAATTATACAAAAAAAGGAATTCATACCACTACTAAAAGCAAAATTATTCCCTGGAAATTTGGCGGTAATCTTATTGATACTCCCGGTATAAAAACTTTTTATCTACATCGTGATTATAAAGATGAATTACCAAGAATATTCCCCGGCTTTTCTAATTTATTTCCAAAATGTAAATTTCCCGATTGTACACATACTCACGAAGAAGACTGTGCTGTAAAAAAAGCTGTGGATAATGAAAATTTTCCTCTTGCCAGATATGAATCTTATCTCAGAATTATACAATCTATAGAATAAGGAATCTTTATGAAAAATTTTGGAGTTTTTTTAAACCCAGTTTACAAAGGTAAAAATAATATTTTTAAAAAATTGCAAGTATTGCAAAAAAAAGCTGCAGTTAACTTTTATCATTTAGGAGAGCAATCCGGTAACTATCCTAACTTTATAAGAGATCTAAGAGAGTTAAACGGCGAAAAATTGGATTGTATACTGGTTTTTGGTGGAGATGGTACGATTTTGAGTGCAGTTAAGTTTTCTTTACGTTACAATGCAGCATTATTGGGAATAAATATTGGAAAACTGGGCTTTCTTTCCGAAAGTAACTTCAAAGAATTGGAAAAATCTATAGAAAATTTAAAGAAAAATCGCTATAAAATTCAAAAGAGAATGTTGTTAGATGTACATTTAAAGCGAGATAAGAAAATCTTATTCAGCGATAAAGTATTAAATGATGTTGTTATAAATAAGGGTGTTATTTCTAAATTAATAGATATAAAAATTACTTGTAATCGCCGATTTGTATTAGAAACTCGCTGTGATGGCATTTTGGCAGCAACACCAACCGGATCAACAGCATATTCACTATCTGCTGGTGGTCCTATATTGTCGCCAATAATGGAAGCAATTGTAGTAGCTGCTTTAAATCCTCATGTTTTAAGTGTAAGACCAATGGTATTTGCAGCCAATGATAATCTTAAGTTCAAGTTGGAAAAAGGCTATGAAAATTCAATTTTGCAATTGGATGGTAAAAATAGTTATAAAATGAAAGATGGAGACGAGGTTATCATTACCTCTGATACCAAAAAGGTAGAGTTTATTAAGCTATCTAACAAGACCTTTTACCAAATTTTACGTAAAAAACTGCATATGGGAAGAAAATGATTTGTTATTTGAGCATAGAAAATTTTGTGTTGGTAAAATCTCTAAAACTTGAATTTGGAAAAGGATTACAAGTTCTTACTGGCGAAACTGGAGCGGGCAAGTCGGTGATAGTGGGCGCCATAGATCTAATTTTTGGTGGACAGGTACATAGCGGTATGGTTTTAAATGAATCGAAGCCAGTTTATTTGGAATTAGCTGTTACGGAATTAGAAAAAAATGCTAAGTTAAGAAATCTTATAGAAAAGTATGAAATTGATGATTCAGAAAAAGAGATATTTTTTTCCCGCGAGATAAAAAGTGATAGAAGAAGCCGTAGTTTTATAAATGGACGCAGAGTAGCCCGCGATATAGTGAAAGAATTTCGGGAGGCTTTACTCGATTTTCATAGTCAAAGAGACCAGCAGAAATTATTTAATCCAGAATATCAATTGGAAATACTAGATAAATTTGGCAAATTAATTTCAAAAAGGAATGAATTCCAAAAAAAATACAAAGAATTATCAGAAAAGATAGACGAACTAAGAAAATTGCAAAAAGAAGAGAATGAAAATAGAGAAAAAATGCAGCTTTATCAATATCAAATAGAAGAAATTGAGGCTGCTCAGTTGAAACTTAATGAGGATTCCAAAATTCAAGATGAATTGGAAGTATTGGATAATGCTGAAGAAATTTTGAATAATTCAGCAGAAATGGAACAGCAAATCTATGAACAAGAAGATTCAATTTATGATGTATTAAGCAAATTTGCCTCTTCTATGGAAAATTATAAATTGAATAGCACCCAAAAGGCAGCTTCCTACTTGCAAGACGCTTTAGCAAATTTAGATGATGCTATTTATGAAATTAGAGATTTGCAGAATAAAATTGATTTGGATAGTTCCTATAAAGAAAAATTGGAAAAGAGATTGGATGAATTGAACTCATTAAAGGCAAAATATAAAAAAAATATACCAGAAATTATTGAATATTTAAAAGGGATTAAAAAGAAATTAGATAATTTTGATAGTGAAGAAAAGAAAATAAAGGATTTGGAAGAAACGATAAAAAAAGAGCTTGAAAAATTGGATATGTTAGCTTCTGAGTTGAGCGAAAAAAGAAAAAAGGCTGCTTTAAAATTAAGCAAACTACTCGAAGAAAATATACAAAAATTGGCAATTCCACATGCCAGTATAAATATTAAATTTGACAAAATTAACGAAGAAAAAAAAAGAATAAGTAGTTTATCGGCTTATTCTGAGTTTGGTTATGATAAAATTGAATTTAAATTTTCTGCTAATAAGGGCGTTTCAGTGCAACCATTGCAAAATGTGGCTTCCGGTGGTGAAACATCTAGAGTTCTTTTAGCAATTAAGAAAATCTTATCTCAAGATTTAGAGCCACATACAATAATTTTTGATGAAATTGACACCGGTATCGGTGGAAGAACTTCTGAATTATTAGGAAACTTTATAGCTAAGATAGCTAAAAATCATCAAGTTTTGTGCATAACTCATCTGGCACCGATAGCCAGTTTTGCCAATGAACACTTTAGTATTGAAAAAAAAAGCAAGGCAAAATTAGCTGAAATATGGGTAAAAAAATTGACGCATAACGAAAGAAAGGATGAGATTGCCCGTATGATTTCTGGTTCTAAAACAGAATTAGCTTTGAAATACGCTGAAGAAATATTAAAAAAGGGAGAAGATAATGATAACGGTTAAGAGAGAAATTAAATATTTTATTGTTTTTATAATGTTTGTGATTGCCTTTGTTATTGCTTTGAATAAATCACAATTTGCCCATAGCTTTAGGAGTGCAGAACCTGAGTATGATTTTAGAGAATTTGAAACAACCTATAATAAAAAGATGAATTTTACCAAAATTAAGCTACTCTATGAAGTGAACAATAAACAAACTATTACCCAACAAATTAATGAACTACTTAATAAATACGATTTGGAAATGTTAAATAGAGATGATCAGGAAAGTTATTCGGTATCGTTAATAGAATTTCCCAAAGATATATTTTTGGAAGTTATGGAAGAGCTTCGTAAAATAGAAGGTTTACAAGAAGAAAAAGTTGAAACTTCTTCTTATGAAAATTATATAATTGATGTAGAAGAAAATCTAGAGAACAAAGAATTATTAAAAGAAACTATTCAGAATGAACTTGGTAAAAAATTTGGATTAAATCCTGAAAGAGTGCGTGAATATAACTCGATGTTAAACAGAGTGCAAACACAAATCGATAGCCTAAAAGGTCAAAAGGAGATTATAAAGAAAAATAAGAACAATAATTTACTTATGTTGCAGATAGTAAAAAAAGGTGATAGTGGAATTAATTTATCTCTTATTTTATCTCGATTTTGGGATTTATTAAAATACATGATTATCTTATTGATAATTTTCTCAATAATCCTTGTAATATTATACCTCTTTATGGATTTAACAATGCGATTGCTTAAGATAATGGGAGTAAAAACACCGCACGGCAGCGGAAAGTATAATTATAATAGTGGCTATGGCAGGAAGGTTAAAAGAGTATATAAAGATAAGCATAGCAAACATAGAAATAGCAAAGGAGATTAGATGACCATTGAACCTTGGATGATTTGGATAGCTGTTGGAGTGTTGTGCATGATAATAGAAATTTTTACGCCAACTTTCCTATTTCTTAGCTTCGGGGTTGGTGCTATATTCACAGGTATTCTTTCCATTTTTATCCCTAATCCTGTACTGCAGATCATCATCTTTTGTATAGCCACTTTCTTGCTATTTCTAAGACTACGCAAGTTTAGCAATAAACTACAGTCTAAAAATTACAAAGAAACCAATATATATGGTCTTAAAAATAGGAAAGCTACGGTAGTTATTCCTATAAAAAAAGGAAGCAAAGGGTATGTGAAGATTGGCGGAGAAGAATGGGCTGCTCAATCTGTGGATAATAAATATATAAAACAAGGTAGTTTAGTAAGAATTGTATCTATAGAAGGAAATACACTCTTTGTGAAAAAAGAAGAGGAGGAATGATGTTGCTGGCAATTGTATTAGCATTATTTGTGCTATTTCTAATAGCAAAAGGCTTAGTAATAGTGAAACAAGCTGAGGTAATGATTATAGAAAGATTTGGTCGCTACTATACTACTTTAGAAAGTGGATTACACATAATTTGGCCAATTATAGATAAAGCACGCAGCATTAATTGGCGTTATTTGAAAACAGATCTAAAGGGTAATAGTTATGTTACTATAAAAAGTCAAAATAGAATCGACCTGCGTGAAACAGTTTATGATTTTCCAAGGCAAAATGTTATAACTTCCGATAATGTTTCCATAGAAATAAACGCACTTTTGTACTTCCAAATAACCGACCCTATAAAAGCAACATACGAAATAAATAATTTACCAGATGCTATTGAAAAACTTACCCAAACTACATTGCGTAACGTTATTGGTGAGCTGGAACTTGACAAAACCCTTACATCAAGAGATACTATTAATAATAAGCTTAGAATAATCTTAGATGAAGCAACTGATAAGTGGGGAGTAAAAGTAAACCGAGTTGAACTGCAAGATATAAGTCCTCCCGAAAAAGTAAGAGAAGCTATGGAAAAACAGATGCGAGCAGAACGTGATAGAAGAGCTAAAATATTGGAAGCTGAGGGAGAAAAACGATCAGCTATTCTGGTAGCAGAAGGAGATAAAGATGCTCAGATAGCTAGGGCAGAAGGAGAAGCACAAGCTAGATTATTGGTAGCTGAAGCAGAAGCTAAAGCTATAACCCGCATTGCTGGTTCGGTTGATAAAACAGGCACTGACCCAGCCCAATATCTTATTGCACTAAAATATGTTAAAGCTTTCCATAATATTATCCAAAAAGATGACAAAACCGTTGTTGTGCCTTATGAAGCTTCTTCTATGCTCGGTTCTTTAAAAATGATAGAAAAAATATTTAAAACATAAAAATGTGTTTGACTTCTAGTATATTAGTTAAATTTAGACGCATTTAAGTATGCGTCTTTTGCGTTATTTTTAAGAGAAAGGAGATAAAAATGTCAGAAATAATTAATGTTTTTGCTAGAGAGATTTTGGATTCTCGCGGGAATCCAACCATAGAAGTAGAAGTGCTGTTAGATAGCGGTTTCGCTGGGAGAGCGGCTGTACCTAGTGGAGCATCCACAGGAGAATATGAGTCAGTTGAGCTTCGCGATGGCGATAATGATCGCTATAACGGTAAAGGTGTGCTGCAAGCAGTAAAAAATGTGAATGAAAAAATAGGTCCTGAATTGGTTGGCTACGATGTAGTTGAACAAGTAAATATCGATAAAATGATGTTGAAAATGGATGGTACAAATAATAAAGCCAAATTAGGAGCAAATGCAATTTTAGGTGTTTCTCTGGCCTGTGCCCGAGCAGCTTCTGCTGAACAAGGAATGCCACTTTATCGCTATATAGGAGGCACCAACAGTAAAATTTTGCCTGTGCCCATGGCAAATATTTTGAATGGTGGTAAACATGCCGATAACAATGTTGATTTGCAGGAATTTATGATTATGCCATTGGGAGCAAAAAGTTTTAAAGAAGCATTACAAATGAATGCTGAAGTTTTCCACACCCTAAAATCATATCTGAAAAAAAATGACTACAGCACTAGTGTAGGCGATGAAGGTGGTTTTGCACCTAACCTTGATTCCAATGAACAGGCTTTAGAAGTTATTATGAAAGCAATAGATTTGGCTGGTTATAGAGCGGGAGAAGATATTTTTATAGCTCTTGATCCGGCTTCTTCCGAATTTTTTGAAAATGGAACATATAATTTGAAAGCCGAAAATAGAAAATTGAATTCAGCTGAAATGGTAGAATATTATGTGAAGCTAGTAGAAAAATTTCCAATAGTTTCTATTGAAGACGGTCTAGCAGAAGATGACTGGGATGGATGGAAACTGATGGTTGAAAAGTTAGGTAAAAAAATCCAAATAGTTGGCGATGATCTTTTTGTAACTAACGTACAGAGATTAAAAAAAGGTATCGAAATTAAAGCAGCTAATTCTATTTTAATCAAATTAAATCAGATAGGTACACTAACCGAAACCCTGGATACTATCGAAATGGCAAAATCTGCAGGATATACTTGTGTAATTTCGCATCGTAGTGGGGAAACAAGTGATGATTTTATTGCAGATTTGGCGGTAGCTGTTAATTCTGGTCAAATTAAAACCGGTTCGATTTGTAGAAGCGAGCGCATAGCAAAATACAATCAACTCTTACGAATAGAACAAGAATTAACCAATGCTGCAGTTTTCAAAGGACAGGAGATCTTTTATAATTTAAAAAAGTAAGGAGCCCAACATGAAAAACTTACTATTAATTTTGTTATTATCCGTATTATTAGTGGCCTGTTCAACGGAAGGTGACTTCAAGGTGGTAAATCAAACCAATCATGTAGTATATTTTAATATCGATGATGAAGATTATATAGTAGATTCTTTACAAACTAAAACCGTTTCATTGGATACTGGGGATAAATTTATCTTTTTTGGGGATGACGAAAAAACATATACCCTCGAAATAGAGGGAGAAACCTTCGCTTTGCCCAATGGCGAAACTGAAACTCAGGTTACCATAAGAAATGGAAAAACTTATAAAGCGTATTGCACACCTACACATGCAGGGGTTAAAGTAATTAACAATTCTGGAAAAGACATAATAAATCTTTTCTTTTACACTAGCTTTGATGAAACATTAAACACCTTAACAAATAGCATAGAAAATGGTGAAACTTTTTATTCCAGGTTGGAATATGCTACTTCTGAAAATGACTTCTACTATACTTTCAAAGTTAGGTATGATGATTTCTCTGAAGAGTACTTCGGTGGACCTGAAGAAACAACTTTGGGGTTGGATGAACAGTATGTTATAGAATTATATGAACCTTAAAAAAGGTCGGCACATAATCCGATCTACAAAATAAGAGGGCAGTTAAAACACTGCCCTTTTTTTAATCTTCTATAATTTCAACATTTGCTCTGGGAATAGTAATTTTTTTGCCATCTTCCAATTCAGCTTCTAAAATACGAACCAGAGTTTCACTTTCTACCGGAGTTAATTCTTCCGGAAGAGCAGTAACCTTGCCTATCATACCAAAATTTGGTTGTCGAATAACGCGAATAGTAGTGCCAATTTCCAAACTTGCCATCTTTGCTTCTTTATGTTCAAGATTCTCTTCTGTAAATTCGGTTGGAATGATAATTTCAGGCCGCATAACACCAGCGCGAATTTGAGTTTTGCCATGTATGGAAGACTTATGACCTTCGAATTGTTTTAATAAATCATAAGTTTTCTGAGCCATTTTTATTTCACCAAAACCTTCAGTAACAATAATCGTTAGGTCTATGTCTTCATGACCAGTTATGGCTACTCCTATATTGTAGCCCAGAAGTTTTTTCAAATCTCTATCGTCTATACCACCGGTTATTATTCCTTTTACTCCAACTTCCAGAGCTTTTTGAATAACATCGTAGGTAGCCAATGCTCCTGCTACAATAATTTTGTCCTTGCAGCTGTCGTCTATTTCATCTGCTTTTAAAATGTTTTCTGGTTTATCTACCAGTACTTTTATATGACCGGTAGTTTCTCCGCCAATCCCAAAAATTCCTTGTATATATGCAGATTTATTCTCTACTATAACGCCTTCTTCTTCGACTACGTCTACTACAATGCCGTCCATAAAAGCTTTAACATTAACAGGTATTCGGGGCTCACGTAATAAGAGTTGCCCGGTTATTTTGGAAACATTTTCCACCTCACCATCGATAGGAGAACGCAGATGACTTTTGAAGAAACCTAAAAAACCTTTAGTTTCAGCAATAAGATCTCCTTTATGTATTTCTTGTCCTGGTTTAATTTTTATATACTCGTTTACCATATCTGCAGTTATTCCTAACTTATTGGCTACATTTAGTGGAACAACTTTACCTGGGAGCCTTGTTTCTGCTACCACATCCTCTGCTTTTACCTTATCGCCTTTTTTTACTAATACGTTTCCTTTAAGAGGAAGAATACGTTCCTTCTTTAAAACTATATTTTCGGTTACTGTTAAACCTGGGGAATAAGCTTGTGCCATTTGTTCCTCCTATTCTAAAATTTTTTCAGGATATGCTTTGAGTTCCTTCATCCATTTTTTTAGAAGGCTAACTCGTTCGGAAGCATCGGTAGGTAATGCAAAAGGTTGACGACCGCGTGTGTCCAAAATAATTCCTACAACACCACCATGAAGTTCGGTTTCTATCTCCTGATTTTTACCTTCACCAATATCTAAACCACGACCAGGTTTAAGAGTAGCTTTTGCTGTTTCACCTACTCCACAAGGTAGCAGTTTTATTTCACCAAATTTTATTTCTTCCTCAAAAACTTCTCCATTGGGAAGCTCTATATGAGCAGTCAGTGCTACTTTACCAGGTTTACTTTTGCCTACCGGCGCTACACATGTACCCAAATAGATCAAACAGTCTTTTTCAAAAACTTCCGTAGCTGCTTTTTCACTAATTTCTGCTAGTACACCTAGCTGAGGCATCATGAAAATGCTATCTACTGCTAATCTGGTAATACCTTCAGGTAAAAAAGCATCTATCAACATCATAGCAGATTGATTTCTTCGAGGAGCATGAGAAAGGACTCCACCACTTCCTACTAAAAGATCCAAAGTCATCATATTAACTACAGTTTCACCTGAAACAGATTGGTCGAAAGCATCAGCGATCTCTCGTTTTCTCTGAGCCCCCTTTAGACCTACAGCAAATTCTTTATGTTGAATGAATGCATATTTCAAGGCTTCTTTAGCAATTGCATGTTCCAAAACTAGCTCTTCTAATTGCTGCGGAATAGTGGTGGGACGTATCATCTTATTCTTTATCATATTGCGCAAACCAGATTCATCTATTTCAAAAGGAACCCAGCGCAAAATATTTTCCAAGCCTGCTGTAGCAAGGACATTGGAAATGCTATAACTCATTCCCAAATTGGCGCTTACAGTTCTATTGAAGATATGTTTTTCGGTGAAAACAGAGAAAACATCAGTGGTTGCACCGCCAATATCAACTCCCAAAACCTCTATTTTATTTTGTCTTGCAATGGTTTGCATGATGTTTCCCACAGCAGCTGGTGTAGGCATGATAGGAATTTGGGTAAGTTTGCCGTCTACAGGACCTTGTGTCCAAGACATCAACTTATTATATCCAGGAGCTTGTGCCATCACGTGTTCCATAAAAAGATCGTGGATTTTGTCTCTGGCTGGTCCCAGCTCTTCAACATCCAGAGTAGGACGAATATTATCGGTAATGATAAGATCCACTTTATCTTCTAGGGTTTCTTTAATTGCTTCACGCGCTTTTTTATTGCCAGCATAAATAACCGGTAGTTGGTAGTTTGAACCCAAACGAGGTTTAGGATCAGCGGCAGCAACCAATTCAGCTAATTCGGCTACGTGTTTGGTTGTTCCTCCATCTACACCACCAGCCATCAAAATCATATCTGGGCGCAGATTTCTAATTCTTTCGATTTTCTCATAATTGGCGCGTTTATCGTTACTAGCGATTAAGTCCATAACAATAGCACCAGCACCTAGAGCAGCCCTTTCAGCGCTTTCACCTGTCATTTTGGCTACAACCCCTGTCACCATCATTTGCAGGCCACCTCCAGCACTACTGGTAGAAACATAAGCGTCAATTCCTTCATCTCCCTTTACACCATCTTTCATTATCTGTAGTTTATCGTCTTTTATAAATTTGATGTTGGGATTATCGTATTTGAGTCTTGCCAGCTCCTCCAATTCTGTTACTGCATTCAAAACACCGCGAGTAACATCATTCAAAGGCTTTTCTACAGTTGTGGGTGCTTCACCACGAACAGTTTGACGAAATTCACCGTCAACATACTCAATCAAAATTGCTTTGGTTGTGGTACTACCACAATCTGTTGCGATAATTCTCTTCAATTTACGAGAATTGCCCATAGTATTTCCTCCATCTATTTTTTGAATATTATTTTAAAGAAATTTTTAATTTTATTTATTCTTCGTCTTCTTAGTTTTCTTTTATATTTTCTTTCTTCCAAATGCAATTCTGTATCTAATTCGTCAATTCTTTTCAACAGCAATTTTATATAATCATCATCTTCCAGCATAGCAGCAAACTCTTCATATTCCTTAGGGTTAAAAATAACTTCAGCAAAAGGAGCTATAAAATATAATACCTGGCTGGCAATGAAATTTAATGGACGTAATGATTCAATAGCCATAATTGCAGCAGGAGCCATTTTTCTCTCTGCAATAAATTTAGCAATTTTTTCTATTAATTCTATTGCTTTTTCAGGTTTTATTTCTACTTGCATATAAATTTTTTCTTCCAATCAAATACCTTTTTTAGGTATGATTGTTAAATATCTTTAAGCTCGTGCAATTGTCAAGACATAGATTTTGCTAACTCCATATTTTTCTAAAACTTTGCCTATAGAATTTACCGTAGATCCTGTAGTAAAAACATCATCTATCACCAGAATGTTTTTGTCTTTTATCTCATATTTGGAATTTAATTCAAAAGCATCTCTTACATTCAGGTTTCTTTCTATTTTGCTAAGCTTGGTTTGGGTAGCAGTATATTTTTTTCTTACCAGAAGATTGGGTATATGATTCCAACCCGCATAGGAAGCTATTTTTGAACTAATTTTTTCAGCCTGGTTAAAACCTCGGCTCCTTTTTCTGACCTTATAAAGTGGAACTGGACAAATTATATCTACCTGTGGGAATGGATGATATTTTTGAATATATTCGAAACAATAAGCTGCCAGGTAATCTGCGATTTTAATAAATTCGTTGTATTTAAGGTAATGAATAAGAGAGCGGACAGTTTTATTAAAAGGAAAAACAGAACGAGCTTTATGGAAGTGAAAGTTTTTACAAATATCGCAATCATTGTTTTTATTGGGAGAACCACATTTTGGGCAGAGATTATTTTCCAGAAAAGTAAGTTGTTGTTTACATTCTGAACACAGAAATTCTGAACTATTATAAATTCTACAGTTGCAATTTATGCAGGTTTTAGGATAAACCAAATTTAGAAAAGCTTGCCAATAATTCATCTTCCTTAAATATACCAGATCTCCTGAACAAAAATAAATTATTCTTTCGCAGCAGCTAGCAATGTTTCACCGGCAATTAATTTTTCTCCTTTATTTACTTTTATTTCGAAATCTTGAGGAATTTCTATCCTACAAGTTGCTTTCACTGGCACTATTCCAATAAATTTTCCTAAAATGTTACTATTTTTTTCGTAAAAAATTGTTTTAGAAGAATTAATGTTGTAATTTATTGGGAAATTTGCTGGATTCCTTATTTCACAATTATAATACCATTTTTTTTTCAACACTATATGGTGTTCTGATATTTTAACCACCCTGCTATTTAAAGGAGCAAGAATAATATTTTTTTTATCTTGGACAGGTAAAGTTTGATGGACCCTATATCTTATGGAGATGTAAATGTACCAGATAAATCCTGCTAAAGATATTATAATTAGAACATCAGTTTGGAAAAAATAGGAAAGTATAAAACTGAAAACTACAATGAGAATGGGATATAATAGTTCTCTAAATTTTTTCCTTTGAGTTTGACGTATAAATAAGTAGGGGTTATAAGTTTCCATCATAATTATATTCCAATTCTAGAAAATATATGATCGGTATGTTTCAGGTAGCGGTCGAATGAAAATACAGAATCGATTTCATCAGGAGAGAGATATTTTTGTATATCTTCATCAGCGCTAACCATATCTCTGAAAGGTATTTTATTTTTCCAGCATTTCATGGCATTTCGTTGTACTATGTTATAGGCTTCTTCACGGCTAATACCTTTTCCAGAAAGTGCTAAAAGTAGAACTTGTGAAAAAACTAAGCCGTTAGTTAATTCCAAATTTTTCATCATATTTTCTGGATATACCAATAAGTTTTCTATAAGTGGTATCATTTTATTTAGCATGTAATTAATTAAAATTGTGCTATCAGGAAGTATTATTCTTTCAACAGAAGAATGGCTAATATCACGTTCGTGCCACAAAGCGTTATTTTCAAATGCAGAAGAAGCATAGGAACGTAATATGCGAGCTAAACCACACATCTGTTCGCTAACAATTGGATTGCGCTTATGTGGCATTGCTGAAGAACCTTTTTGTCCCCGAGAAAAATTTTCTTCCGCTTCCAGAACTTCTGTACGTTGCAAATGCCTAATTTCCACAGCTATTTTTTCCAAAGTACTACCAATTATAGCCAAAGCGTTTATATATTGACTTATTCTATCACGCTGAATTATCTGAGTAGAAATATTTACCGGTTTCAGGTTCAAATATGAGCAGGCAAGTTTCTCGATTTCAGGAGATAGGTGAGCATAATTACCCACTGCTCCCGATATTTGTCCTACAGAGATAGTTTCGATAGCAGCTTTCATTCTAGTAATATTTCTCTGCATTTCATCGTACCACAAGGCAAATTTTAAGCCAAAAGAGGTGGGCTCAGCATGAATTCCATGGGAACGGCCAATGCAAAGAGTGTATTTATGCTCTTTGGCCCTAATGCGCAATACTTCAGAAAATTTCTCTAAATCACGTAAAATTAGTTCACCTGCTTGTTTCAACTGCAATGAAGTTGCTGTATCTAAAACATCGGAGGATGTCATACCATAATGTATCCAACGAGCAGAGGGGCCTACATATTCCGAAATATTAGTAAGAAAAGCTATTACATCATGTTTGGTTGTTTTCTCTATTTCAGCTATTCTATCCACATCAAAATCAGCTTTGTTTTCAATGTTATGCCAATCTTCATTGGAAATAATTCCCACTTCGTTCATGGCTTTACATGCAGCTAATTCTACTTCTAACATATTTTGGAAACGATTTTGCTGCTTCCATATTTTTAACATCTCTCCACGAGAGTATCTTTCAATCATATTTACCTCATCTAAATTCGATTTTATCTATTATTATCGTTGCTCTAATTTTTTCATTTTCTTTAAAATCTATCTTCACTGGGGTATTTGCGTGGTAGGTGAAATCAATTTTCTCTGTTTTTTGATGAATAGAGCTGAGCTTGGACTTCAAGAAGATTAGTTTGTAATCTTTATAAAAAACTGTATTTGTATTTTGGAAAAATTCTGCCTTCTGGACGATTTGGTTTAAGTTAAACAAGAGTTTTATTTCTTGAGTGGGAATAGCACCGACTGCTTCTGGTGGTATATTTTGGATATTAAATTTACCATCGTAGTATGTTGCCGAAATAAGAGGCTCGGCGGATAAACCAAAAATACCGGAGTCAAAAACTACCATTCTACCCTCGTTTCCGGATTTTTCTAAAACTATGTTCTTTCTTATGGAAAAGGAGTTGTAATTGATTTCAATAAGTCCTTCCAATTTAAAATTTTGCCATTTTAAAATTTGTTCTTTCCATGAAAAATCTTTTGGCTGAAATACTGCACAAGAAGTAAAAAAGAAAAGTATTAAAAGTGAAATATAGCTACGCATATTTTCTTTTGTAAAGAATAACTAATCCGGCAATGCCTGCTATTATCATAAATAAGCTAAGCACTTGCCCCATGCTCATAAAGCCTAAAACTAATCCCAAATGAGCATCCGGTTCTCTCACAAACTCTACCAAAAAACGAAAAAGACCGTAGAAACCTATCCAACTCCAAAATACGGTGCCGAACTTTTTTGTTTTATTCAAAATGTGCAAAGATATTAAAAAAAGAAGTATTCCTTCCAAAAACATTTCATAAAGTTGAGAGGGATGTCGAGGTATTTTGTAGGGATCGGTTGGGAAAATCATCGCCCAGGGAACTTCGGTAGCTCGACCATATAACTCTGCATTTATAAAATTTCCTAATCTACCTAAAGCAAGTCCAATAGATACTAAGGGCATCATTGGGTCAGCTAATTGCATAAAATTGAAATTATGTTTTTTGCAAAATAGTAATCCAGCAATTATTACACCTAAGGCACCACCATGAAAGGACATACCACCTTCCCATACAGCAAATATTCGCAATGGATTTTGTAAATAATAAGAAAGGTTATAAAAAATAACATATCCTAAACGTCCACCAATAATAACACCCAGCATTAGAGAGAAGAGTAGATTATCATAATCTTTGTCTGAGATTTTGATATTTCTTTTTTGGAGTAGTTTTTTGTAGAAAAAAAATCCGATGAAGAAAGCCAATATATAAAAAAAACCGTACCATCTTACTTCTAAACTGCCAATTTTGAAGATTGTAGGGCTAATTTCAGGGAAAGTTAGCATTTGCTATTTTCCTAGTTCTTTTAATTTATTAAATAAAATTTCTGCTAGTTTTTCTGGAGGGAGTTCATATTTTTCACCATTTTTAGTGATTTTAGGAGAGAATATTTTCACTACTTGAGTGGGAGAACCGTTCAAACCTATATCATTTTCTTTTAAGTCCAAATCATCTGCTGTCCAAATCTGCAAATTTGCTTTTTTGGCATTTCTTTTACCTCGTAAAGATGGTAAACGGGGTATATTAATATCTTTTACTACAGTAATAGCTGCTGGCAATTTCATTTTAATTTTATCGAAACCACTTTCCATAAGGCGCTCTACTGTAATTGATTTGTTCCCAATTTCCAAGATTTTCTTAACAAAACAGGTTTGAGCAAGATCAAGATGGGCTGCTACTTCAGGACCTACTTGGGCCGTATCTCCATCAATGGCCTGTTGACCGAAAATAATAAGATCGTAAGATTCGATTTTATTAATAGCTGCTGCTAGGGTTAAGCTTGTGGCCCATGTATCTGCGCCTGCGAATTTGCGATCAGAAAGTAATATAATATCATCAACTCCCATAGCAACAGAATCGCGCAATGCTTTTTCTACCTGGGGTGGTCCCATGCTTATAGCGGTTACTCTACCACCTAATTTTTCTTTCAACCGCACAGCTTCTTCTATTGCGTACAAATCGAATGGATTAATTACACTTTCTACACCATCTCTAATTAAAGTATTAGTTTTAGGATCAATTTTTATCTCAGTAGTATCTGGCACTTGCTTAATGCATACTATTATATTCATAAAAAACCTCTATTTGTAAAATTCCTTGATCTTTTCTATAACATAGTCTTGTTTTTCTGTTGGTAATTCAGAATAAATAGGAATTGAGATAACTTGTTTTGAAATTTCTTCTGCAATTGGGAATTTTCCTTCCTTGCAGTTTAAGTAGGAAAAACAATCTTGAAGATGTAGGGGTTGGGGATAATAAACAGCGCAGCCAATATTATTTTTTAGCAAATGCTGCAGTAGTTCATCGCGCTTTTCAGCAATCAGTGTGAATTGATTATAAATAGAAGTAGCTTTATGATGAATGTAGGGTAAAGCTATTTGGGGAATGTCTTCCAGTTTTTGATAATAATAATCTGCATTTTGCTGCCTCATTTTTGACCATTTATCCACATATTTTAATTTTACTAACAAAACTGCGGCCTGAATAGTGTCTAGCCTGCTATTTAACCCTACCCAGCGATGAAAATATTTTGGGTTTTCACCATGAACGCGTAACATTCTAAGGCGGTCAGCAATTTTTTTATCATTGGTTATACACATTCCGCCATCCCCCATAGCTCCCAAATTCTTGGAAGGAAAGAAAGAAAGCGTGCCGATATCGCCTATTGAACCAGCTGTTTTACCTTCAAATTTGCCTCCAATTCCCTGGGCGTTGTCTTCAATTACATATAAATTGTGCTTTTGAGCTATTGCCATTATTTTATCCATCTCGGCCGGCTGTCCAAAAAGGTTAACCACAATTATCGCTTTAGTTTTATCGGTAATGGCATCTTCTATTTTGTTAGGATCGATATTAAAAGTGCGAGGGTGGATGTCGACAAATTTAGGAACCAAGCCTACTCTGTGAATAGAGCTAGCTGTAGCAAAAAAAGTAAAAGTAGTGGTAATAACTTCAGAACCTCTTTCTAGTTCCAAAGCTTTTAAAGATAGAACCAGGGCATCGGTACCAGAAGCACAGCCCACAGCATATTTAGTATCGCAATAGTCTGACATCTTTTTTTCCAATTCTTTTACTTGAGGTCCCAGAATGTACTGATGCGATCGCATCACTTTATCCATTTCGGCTTTTATTTCATCTAAGATTGGATCATTTTGTGCATGTAGATCTAAAAGAGGTACTTGCATATCTATTCCTCGAAATAATTTATTATAATTTTTAATATTCTATCTAAATTATAGAGCGGTTTATAGCCAATTGTATTTTTTATTTTGGTTAGGTCTGGTTGTCTTTGTCTCATATCTTCAAAACCTTCTTCATAAGCATCTTCATATTTAATGTATTCTATTTTGGATCTACTGTTTGTCATGGTTTTTATTTTTTTTGCTAAAGCTTCTATTGAGATTGGTTTATCGTTTCCAATGTTAAAGATCTCACCTTCTGCTTTTTTGGTATTCATAAGCTTTATCATACCGTTTACAACATCATCTACATAGCCGAAACAGCGGGTTTGTTTTCCGTCTCCATATATTGTAATAGGATGATTAAGCAAAGCATCTTTAATAAACTTGGGTATTACCATGCCGTATTGACCGGTTTGGCGAGGACCTACTGTATTAAAGCAGCGTACTATGACCACGGGTAACTTTTTTTCACGATAGTAAGCAAGTGCCAAAAATTCATCAATTGCTTTAGCGGAGCTATAGCTCCAGCGGGAAATATAGGTAGATCCTAATAATCGATCATGCGTTTCTTTAAAGGGAATTTTATCACTTTTCCCATATATTTCTGAAGTAGAAGCTACCAGAACTTTCTTTTTGTATTTATTAGCCAATTCTAAAACGTTTTCTGTACCAGAGATATTTGTTTTTAAAGAAAGAAGAGGATTATCGATTATATATTTTACCCCAACAGCAGCAGCCAAATGGTATATATGGTCACATTCTTTTATTAGCTTTTCTAAAAGTGAGTAATTTAAAATAGAGTCTATTTTATAGGAAAAATCTTTATTCTCGGTTAGGTGAACTATATTTGAAAATTTTCCTGTAGAAAGGTTGTCTATAATGGAAACCTTATTACCGGCTTTCAGTAGTTTTTCGGCTAGATGAGAACCGATAAAACCAGCTCCACCTGTAATTAAAAATTTCATATTTTCTCCCATTAATTAATGATATTTGTAATAACCAGGGCAACAGTAGCTATTTGTGAAATTATCATCATACCATCCTTAAATAATTCCCAGTAATCCACGTCGGGTTTTTCAGGTATAAATACCATATCGCCTACTTCTACCACTGTCTCTTCATCTGGTTTTAGCCACTCGCCGGTATTAGCGCGAATAATTCTTATTTTACTCTTACGTGCATTCCAAGAAAATCCACCTGCTTGCTGAATATAGTATTTGTAATTTTTGTTGGGAATGTAGGTTATCAAACCAGGTTTTTTTACTTGTCCTGAAACATTTACTGTCACCGTTTTGTCTGGCAAATAGATATAATCGTTGTTTCTTAATAGAATATTGTAATCTTCTGCTTGTTCTTCCCATAATTTCTCGAAATCGATGGAATATTTACCTCGTCTTTCACGAGATTTTGTCTTAAAATATTCATATTCTAGATTAGTCATTTCTTCGACTGGTATTTTTTTTAGACGTTCAAATTCAGGATCTACCACATCTTCAGTGCTTCTACGCTGTAAATATGCATTATTGAGATCAGCATTTTCCGTAGGGCCTCCTGCTTGTTTCAATATTTCCAGCAAAGATGTTTTGTTTTCTTCTATAGAATATGTGCCAGGGTATTTAACTTCTCCTGATATCGATATTGAAAAAGGCTCATGATATTGTGGTTTTTCACGGATAAAAATTCTGTCATCTTTTTGTAAAAGAGGGTCATGATCTGAATGGGGATTTGTTAAAGCATTCTCTAATGAAAAACTTATTTTCTCTGTTTCATTTTTATTATCAATAAAACGTACTATATTTGCTTCTTTTAAATAGGCACGTTCTTCTATTCCCATAGCCAAGTCAATAATATCACTTACATGGTCACCCGGAATAAATTCATAAATTCCTTCACTATGTATTTGGCCAAAAATGGAAACCATATTCTTTATTTTTGGAACCAGAAGTATATCGCCATCTTTTAAATATGGGTTTTCAGAAATTTCACCTAAAATTTTAAATTTTAACAGATCGATACGGGTTATATCACCATTTCGTATCAATTTTATATTACGCCAAGAAGGTCTGTCAACGGTAACGATGGAATCAGGAATAGCGTTTGCTTTTTTAATAACCTGTGAAACTCGGCTAGAAGGAGGCATATAATAAATTCCTGGTGATTTCACAGCTCCAACAACAGTAATATTATAATACTCTACAAAAGAAGATGTATTTTCATTTTCAGCGGATAAACTCAAAAATATTAACAAAATAGCTAAAATTGTAATAAATTTACGCATAAAACCCTCCGAGAATTGAAATAGGAAATAAATTAAATATAAAAAGAATTTTCTGGCAAGTTGTTTTGCAAGGTGATGACCAACTATGAATTTTCGCGAGTTTTTTATAAAAGCGCAGATCTTTAATTTTTTTTGAACCTAAATTCTCATTTTTCAAGGTGTATCTCCTATTTTATTATTAACTTGAGAAAAAAACCGAATATTAGCTTTTTTGTCAACTTTTTTAGCCTTCCTTGGTGAAGGAAAGTTATTTTACGAAGTGTATTACTATCTTTATAGCTTCTTTTATAAGAGTTTCTTCATTATCAGCTTGCATGAAAGAAAGGTCTATGGCAATTTGAAGATTGCCCACAGTATCGAAGCTGACAGGATATGTAAAAGAGGACAGCATTTTTTGTATTTGCTCACGAGGAGGAAGGTTTTTCTCATCGAATTCTAAATGTAATATTTTATCTCTAATCCGTACCGACTTCATTTTTGTTTTTTTTGCAGCAGCCCTAAGCTGAAAATAAGCAAGTGTAAGCTTTTCTTGCTGAGTTAGTTTCCCAAATCTATCTTGTAATTCGTTTTTTAAATCTTCAAACTGCTCTTGTGTACTTAAGCCTAACATTCTTTTATATATTTGTAGACGTTGTTTTTCATCTTTAATATAGTTTTCAGGGAAATAATAATCACTTTCTATGCTAATATGCTGTTTTTCTTGTTGAGAAGTTTTCTCAGTTTCCAAATCTATTGGACGATTTTGCTGTAAATCTTCTACTGCCTTTTTAAGAAGATTGTTGTAATAATTAAATCCAATTGTATTAATAACCCCACTCTGCTTAGTGCCCAAAAGGGTTCCAGCACCACGCAACTCCATATCTCGCATTGCTATCTGATAACCACTTCCTAATGATTCATATTCTGTTAATGTTTCTAAGCGCTTTCTGGCAATATCAGTTAAGCTGTTTGGAATAATAAAATATGCATAAGCGCGACGATTACTTCTTCCCACTCTTCCACGAATTTGATAAAGTTGTGCCAACCCGAAAGTATCAGCTCTGTTTATTAAAATTGTATTAACATTAGGAATATCGATTCCGGATTCTATGATAGTGGTTGCAACTAAAACGTCGAATTTATGGTCAGCAAAATCGAGCATTATCCTTTCCAATTTTTTTTCAGGAAGTTGACCATGGCCGATTCCAAATTTTATATTAGGAAGCATTTCCTGCAGTTTATTAGCTATGCTGTCTATCGTTTCTACACGATTATGAATAAAAAAGACCTGACCACCTCGAGCTACTTCACGACTGATAGCGTCTTTAATAATATTTTTATCATAAGGTACAATTACGGTTCTAATTGGCAAGCGCGCTTTGGGAGAAGTGCGGATAAGCGAAAGTTCTTTTAACTTTGATAGAGCCATGTTCATAGTCCGGGGAATAGGAGTAGCAGACATATAAAGTGTATCCACATTAGTTTTTAGTTTTCTTAGCTTATTTTTGTGCTTTACTCCAAATCTATGTTCTTCATCAATTATAAGAAGACCTAATTTTTTGAATTGAACATCATGGGAAAGCAGACGATGAGTTCCTATAGCTATATCTATCTGTCCTTCATTTATCTGTACCAAATCTTTTTTCAGCCTGGTGCGTGAACGGAAACGACTTAGCATGGAAATCTTTATAGGATACTGGGCTAATCTTTCGCGAAAAACATAATAATGTTGTTCTGCAAGTAGGGTAGTGGGAACCAGTACGGCAACTTGGAATCCACTCAAAACAGCTTTAAAAGAAGCTCTAATTGCTACTTCTGTTTTCCCAAATCCCACATCACCGCAAAGCAGTCTCTCCATGGGTATTTCCGATTCCATGTCATTCTTTATCTCTTCTACACTACGCCGTTGGTCTGGAGTGTCTTCGTATATAAAGGAATCTTCCATCTCGCGCTGCCACTGATTATCAGGATCCATCGCAATT
The DNA here is from genome assembly GCA_034189845.1 of Candidatus Cloacimonadota bacterium. Lineage (GTDB taxonomy): Bacteria > Cloacimonadota > Cloacimonadia > Cloacimonadales > TCS61 > JASUTE01. Next base: position 21,016 of record JAXHUB010000234.1, read on the forward strand.
CCTTTTTTTACTTTTCTCTCTGCAAATAGGTTTACCAAATCTTTTGCAACTATCTCTATCTGTTTCTTGGCACGTCTTTTAGTTTGTTCCCAGCGCTTGCTTCCCAATTTGTGAACGGTGGGCACTATTCCTTCTTCGGAAACGAATTTGGAAACTAAATTCAGTCGGTCGGTAGGAATAAAAATGCGATCTTCTTCAGCATATTTCAAGCTTAAACACTCAATTCGACTACCCTCTGCGTAGATTTTTTTTAATCCTTCATAAATTCCTATTCCGTGGTCTATGTGAACTACATAATCCCCTGGTTTAAGCGATTCGTAGTCTACTAAAGCTTCTTTTTGGGAAAAATGGTCTTGCCTTCGGCGTCTTTTGTAGCGGCTGAATATTTCATGATCAGTATAGACAGCAAGCTTGGCATCTTTTAATATAAAACCTTGCTGCAAAACTCCAATGGTAAAATCAACTTTTTCGGAAAATTCAGGAAGCAATTCTCGCATACGATTACTTTGGCTAGTATTATCTGATTGAATTAAAATTCGATAATTGTCTTTTAGTTTTTTCCGCAAGTCTTGTTCCAAAATCTCCAAATTGCTATGCATGTTGGTTTGCGATTCCACAGGAGCTTCTATTTTATTTTTAAACTTAGCAGATTCGAAATAATGAGAACTAAAATAATAATTACTAAACTGTTTGAGTTTAAAATTAAGATTATGCTGATCGGCAAAGAGATCTTGTGGTTGTGGAATAATTGAATTTTCTTGCTTAGCTTTTTGGAAAAGGGAGGTTGCTTCGTCAAAAATTTCATCGATAGTCGATTTGATATATTGATATTCATCCCAGATTAGGAGTGTATTTTTAATATCGAAGTATTCTAAAAAGGTGGAAGTATTAGTAAGCAAAAGAGATACATCTAGCTCAATCCCTTCGTAGAAGCCATCTTTATGAATTCGCTGCCACATTTGTTCACTAGTCTCAATATCGTGCAAGGAAAATTCGCGAGAAGGAATTATTGAATATTTATCAACAAATTCACCGCTTGAGCGCTGTGTATCTATCGAAAAAATGCGCATCGTATCGATTTCATCTCCAAAAAACTCGATGCGCACCGGTTTGTTCATATGAGGAGAGAAGATATCTACTATACCACCCCGTCTTGCAAATTC
>JAXHUB010000235.1:0-5039 GCA_034189845.1 Candidatus Cloacimonadota bacterium
GCTCCTTCCCAGAAGTATTGATAACTCCAGAGTTTAAACTGCTCTTGCAAAAATGCTTTGGCGTTTTTATTGATGAAAAAATCAACTTCGCTTTGTTTTTCAAAAACTCTAAAGGCACGTTCCAATTGTTCTTCGGTAATAGCAATGCCTTTTTTATTTATACCTTTTAATATATCGTCTTGTTTTGTTTTTCTGCCTCTTTCGGAGTATTGAACGTCAAATACAATTGTTCCGTCCTCATGGATTTTATTTAACTCAAAAACCAAGGATCGTTTTTCGTTTGCTTTTTTATTTTCTATTTTTGAAGCGTCAAAGTAAAACTTAAAAACACCCCGTCCGCCTTTGGCGTCCACCCCTCTATCAGAGGGGAATTCAACCGGCAAACTTCTGAAAATCCTGTCAGTTTTAACATAGTAAAGCATCTGTGTTTTCCAGAAGAGAATGACATCCTTTTCATCGGTATACACCTTTTCATAGATATTGTTATGGAATGGTGTTGAATTGAAATAAATTGACCCACTTTCGGTGAAGTATCGACTAAAAAAAGAATAGAGCTTATCAAAAAGTTCGTCCCTAAATGAAGGATAATTTTCTAGAGCAGATTCAATATCTTTTTTTAGGATGTCTTCAATCTTGCGGTAGTAATTTGATTTTATTCTCATCAAATTAACAAAGCCGCCTTCGCCTTCAATTTTGGCGCCAATGAAAACATCTTGCAGTGCTTTGTAAAATTTCTGTTCTTTGGTCATATTATTACCTCAGTATTTCTTTTATTATAGATCTTTTTATTTTTAAGTCCATAAAAACCCCTGTCCGCAAAAATAAGAAAATTTTTTTGATTAACTTTTGTTAGATGAAAGTTGCGTAGCAATTTCATTCTCTCTTTTCCTCCAATGGTTAAACGAAGTCAACAACATTATCATAATTTACGATTTTCTTTCCGTGAGAGGCAGTTTTTAGAATTGCACATAAGGGTTTGCGGCTATGTGCTGTTTTAATGGCGTATAACCGCTGTTAGTCGATGTATTCATATTATATTATCCTTAATAAATTCTCTCATAAGTTTTATAGATTCCTGAAGCTGATCAAATGTAAACCTTTTATTTAATGTGTTTTCAGGGTGATGAATTTGATGCCTGATATACTCACTTAGTACTATTTCTACTTCTTTAACATTCCCATTTCTTTTACGCTTATATTTTAATTTCGGTTTACCATTCTTATACTCATTTAGTTTACTTTCACTTTCAATGTACCCATAAAGTTCGTTATGATATTCTTCATCAGATTCTCCAAAAGCTAAAAAATTGACTTCATTTAAAGATGGATATGGTAATTTGTTCTTTTCAATATTTATTGCAATAACTTTTCCATTTTCTTTTTTAAGGAGTTTTAATTGCCCAAATTCCAACAGCTTAACAATTGCAGGGCTATGGGTCGTTAAAATTATTTGGGTATTTTCATTATTAGATAGTTTTTTAAAAGCTTCCATTAGCATTCTTTGATGTTCTGGATGCTGAGAAGTTTCCGGTTCTTCAATAGCATATATAATATTTGGAACATTTTTTTCTGATTGTCTTCTTTCTGCTTCGGCTCTAAAAAAATTAAGAAGCACTAATCTTTTTACTCCGCTACCTCTTTTATTTATAGGTATATCTTCATCCCCAGAAATTGAAACATTTTTAAAAACATCCGTCCACTTTAAATTTTCTGCTCAAAAAATTACCTAACTAATTGCAAACTTTGTTACAGAGAGCATGTCCTGAAGGGTAGCCTACTCTTTGGCGTAATGGGAACCCTCTGTTATGCTAAGTGCCCTATTTTTTTCTTTTCAATGTTTTAATAAATTTTTTTCTATCAAAAATATCTCCATGACCAGGATAAAACTTATCACAACTATATTTATTTATTTTTTTCCAGCTTTCTATTAGTTTTTTTTTATCGTTCGCAAATGGTGGATATACAGAGTTAGGTAAAATATTAAATAAAGTATCACCACAAATGATATTTTTTTCTTCAATTATTACACTTAAAGAACCTTCTGTATGTCCAGGTGTATGTATAACTTTCCCTTCAATACCGTATTTTTTTAAATCATAATAATCTTCTATTGTAATATCTGGATTAACAGGTTTGAATTTACCTTCTAAGAATAAATTACCCAACTTAGATATAATTTTGGATAAAAACATAGTCCCTTTCGGGAAATTAGTTTTACCTTCTTGTAATAACCTTTTTTCTTTTTCATGAACCAACACTTTAGCTTTAGTTTTTTCCCTTAAATCATATAAACTACCTACATGATCATAATGGACATGAGTTATAATAATAAGAATAATATCTTCCCATTTAGCACTGATTTTAGTTAAGATTTCTTGAACCTTATTAATTTTGTTTTCCATGCCCGCATCAACTAAAATATACCCCTTTTCAGTATTTACTAAATAAGCATTTGATTTCCCCATTTTAATTTTTCTTATGATGTCATTCATATACTTGCTCCTTTATGTGTTTTTGTAAAATATATTACCCATAAGGACATTTCGCATAACGATGGCAATATGGCATGAAGCGGAGTGCGAGTGATTTGCTGTCAAACCGAAACAAAGTTGAAACGGGCTAAGTCGCTCCAATTTAACACTTTATCGCTTTTTGCTATATTGCGTGTTGTAAGCAGTTTTGAACTTCGTAAAGAACCATATCCCAAAAATCCACCAAATAATCAATCCTACTATTCCTGTTGGTCCATAAATCAAAGTATCAACCTTGTCACTATTAAACACAAACATTAGATAGGTTGTAGCTGTCCAGTTTAGGGCTCCGTGTGCAAGTGCAGGAACAAAAATAGATTTGCTGATAAAATAGAAATATTGAAATATAATACCTATTGGAATCATTAATAATATCATCATAATGTTCCCAATTATGGGATTTCCCGGATAATTAAGTCCCATAATAATTCCAAATGCGTGCCATATTCCCCAAACAAATCCAGCAATTAAAAAAGCAGTAAATGGATTAAATAATTTTAATAATCTTGGGGTCATAAAACTACGCCAACCAATTTCTTCACCTAAGAACATAAAAATGTTTAATAATGGTGCAATAAGAACGTTTAGAAGAAAAATAATGGTTAAACTCAATGTCCAGTTATTTACGTCTAAAAAATCATTTGCACTTGAAATAATTTTTTCTTTATCTAATATTAATTCAGGTGATATAATATAAGAAATCAAAAATGTTAAACTTGTTATTCCAAATATCGTAATTGGTGCAATGAACCAATATTTCCATCCTTTAAACTTTAATCCAATGTCATTATTTTTGAATACTGGCTTTTTAAATACAAATAAATATAAGATTAGGACAACAATTGCAGGAATATACATTGAATATCTTGCAACTGGAAATTGTTCAAGTCCACCCTTAATTAGTGCAATTATTCCAAGTCCATAAGTGATAATGAACGTTAAAATTAAAAATAATCCTAATTCTCTTTTTGTCTCTTTCATAGTTTTCTTTTAAATTGCACACAACGGATAGCGGTATGAAACGTTGGGGATTGCGAAACAGTTCACTATCAAGGTACAATAAACTTTGATACGGGAACGAAAATTCGAATAACCACTTAGCCCCCAATGTTTTATGACCGCATGTTAGCAGGCGTTTTCATTTAAGATTTTAATTTGTTTTCAAACCAGTTCTTATCCTCTATTGATAACTCTGCCTCAACTAAATTCAAAAAGTCTTCGGTATTATTAATCTCCTTCTTCAATACGATTCTTAAAAACTTATAAAAGTCTTCTGTTCCCAATTTTTGTTCAAATTCCATTAGTATCAAAGAGCCCTTGTTATAAAGTGCAGTATAAGCATCGGGGCTGTCTCTGTCAATTTCCCATATTGGCAAAGCATTTTTAGTCCATTCCTTAAACTGTAGTATTTCCTTATCATATGCTTCTCGACTCACTTTTTCTCTCAAATACAGTAGTTTGCTATATTCTGCAAATGCTTCATTCAACCAATCTTCCCAGGTAGTGGCATCCGCTTTATTCCACCAAAAATGAGCCATTTCGTGTGCAATTCCTCCTTTCAAATAGGAGTTAAATTCAGATGCTTTAAATGAAACAAATTTTGTTCTGCTGTAACCGCCACCTCCTTTTAGCGGATTTATTACAAATTTCAGGTAAGGATTTTCTATTGGCCCGTATATACTACTATAGAATTCGTAAACCTCATTACAAACAATTGCAACTGAGTCTAAATCCTTTTCAGGAAATTTAGAATACACCAGATCTACTCCAATTGCACCATCACCTATGTCTATTGTCTTAAGGTCTTTTGCTGCGATAATAACATTATCAAAAATCTGCCAATTATGAGAAATTAACCAATCATCGCCATCACGGGTTATTATTCCTGAACCGCTAACCTGATATTCTTTGTCAATAGAGACCCTTATGTTTGAAGTAAATTTTTTGCTTTTATCGTGTACTGGGTACCATGCTGTATAGTATCCCAACTCTATCCAGTCCTCTGAAAATGAGTTTGCCCAGCCACTAACATTTCTCATATCGCATTTATATGAAAGATGAATGGTTTCCGTTTTCATATTTTTGATTTTCTTAATCGTTAAACTTCCTCCATTGGGAATGTAATAGTTGGGTGATTTACAAATGGTGTCAAACGAATATTCTATGTTTTTGTTTTTCACGTAAATATCTGTAATATCCGTATTTTTCCATAAAACAAGATTTACGCTGTCTTGCTCTTGAAAATCAATGTCAATTGTTCCTGCCACATCAATTGTTTTTTTTGAAACATCAAAATCTACATTCAGATTGTAATGCTTGATTTCTTGTCCGTAAACCAACGAAACAAAAAAAACAAATAGTGTTGATGATATTATTGTTCTCATATCTTGTTTGTTAAATGCCTGCTAACGTTGAGTATATGCAAAGTAGGCGATTGCGGGCTTCAAAACTATCAAACCGAGATGAAGTTGAAGCGGGCTGCAGCCCTTGAATTTACTGCTATTTCGC
>JAXHUB010000236.1:0-2331 GCA_034189845.1 Candidatus Cloacimonadota bacterium
CAAATTCACTCTTCTAACAAACCTCGTTTTTGGAATAAGATCTACAATGCACTGAACTATGCCTATGTAGAATTTTTAGACGACATCGCCAGTCATTTGGTTTTGGGAATAATTATAGCTGGCCTTATATCTTTTATTATTCCCGATAATTTCTTCCTAAAATATGGTGGAGATGGATTATGGGGAATGCTTTTGATGATAATGGTAGGGTTACCAATGTATGTGTGTGCAACTTCTTCTATTCCAATTGCTGTTTCCTTGATGATAAAAGGAATTTCACCGGGAGCTGCTTTCGTGTTTTTGGTAGTTGGCCCCGCCACCAATGCTGCTACTATTACCCTTATTGCCAAAACAATGGGAAAAAAGTTCGTTGCTATCTATTTAAGTGTTGTTTCTGTGCTAGCTATATTAAGCGGCTATCTGCTTAACTATATATTTAGTTTGGAAATAATTCCAAGTATTACAAAACAAATTAGTTTGCAAGAAGATGTCGGTTGGTTTACTATAATATTTACAATTTTATTTACACTGGTGCTAATACCTTCGCTTTACCGACTTTTAAAAAACAAATTTACCAGGAAAGGTGTAATAAAATGAAAACTATATACAAAATTAGTGGTATGACCTGTAACCATTGTGTAAGACGTGTGGAAAAAGCTATCAGCTCTGTAGAAGGAGTAGATAAGGTAAAAGTTTCACTGGCAAAAGGAATAGCTAAGGTAAAAGGAGAGCATTCGCAGCGCAAACTTTTGGAAGTTGTTCAAAATGCTGGCTATATAGCAGAAAAATTAAACTAAGATAATATTACTAAGGCAGCACCTGCCAACATCACCAAAGTAGCTATTGTTTTGCGCATCAAATAGTGCTCTTTAAAAAGTGAACCACCGAAAACTACAGCAAAGAAAACGGAAATACGCTTTAAGGAAAGCACCATAGCTACCGAGCCCAGTTTCACTGCTTCCATTTGCGAAAGACGATAAATAATAGTAAAAATCGCTAAAATTATGAAGTATTTCCAAGAAGAACCTACGGTGCTGGCTACCTCAGGCTTGCCTTTCCTATAAATAAGCGCAAAAATTGAAAAGTTTACTGCTAAAAATAGATGTTGGGTAAAAATCAATGCATTGGGTGGCAGCCTGAAACTACTTAATAACACCTTGTTTAAAATAGAAGTAATAGTAAATATTAGCAGGGCTGCAATGATATAGTGATGACCTTTGGAATAATAAAAAACCTTAAAAGGCCCCAAGAGACCTTTTTTGTTTCCCAATTGTAGTACATATGTATCCACTAAAAGTCCCCACATGCCTATAATTTCTCCTGAACTTAAAGTAGTTCCTAACATAACAAAAGCAACTATTGCCACCAGTCCTGGAGTTAAAGTTAATATCGGCAAAGCTCCACTTATTTCCAAATTCTTTATACCATACATCACGAAGAGAAAAGAAAACATTCCTAAAATAGTTTTCCCATAAAGTACTAGCAGTGATATATTGGAAACAGATTGCCAATTAATAAAAATTAAGAGTGGAATCGAAAAAAATAAATTTCCCCAAGCTAATATCAAAGAAAATTCTAATACTTCAGTTTTGAATAGCGTTTTCTTTTCTAAAATCGCTGCTCCAGCGCTGAAAAAAGCAGAAATCAAGGCAAATTGATACCACATCATTCGATTAGTCTCCTAAATTATATTCTACCCAAACATTGGGTTCCACATACTCACCATAATTGGTTTCGATATCGAATTTAATTGGATTCAAAGTACCTGGAATTATATAATCTGCGGTTTGCTTGAACTCCATTCCTGTCCATTCCTGCCATTTTTTTATGCTACCTTTTACCAACATTGCCTGATGGCAAGGTTTAAACAGTTTCCCGCCTGATCTTTGATGAACTCTTAGCCAAGCATCATAAAAAGTCTATCCGAGCGTTTCCAATTCAAATAATCATCTATGGAAATAAGTGGATACATACTTTTTTAACTTGGCCGTACCGGTATAATCAACTTTAGTAAATCTTTTGCACTTGCTTGTTTTTGTAATTCCTGTAAAATAATTTTGCTAATGCCGCGTCCCTGATAGTTTTTAGCTACAGCTATTTACAAGCCCACCAGCATATTTGGCTTTCTGCCTGCTTTTTTGTCTTGGAATCCTTTTTCCAGCGCCCAGCCCCAACCAGTTTCAGGCAATTCTTGCGAACTTTTATTCCAAAATATCGGAATAGAATTTACCACCCCGATATACATACTTATCGTTTTCTTGCAGAGAAATTTGGAATTGTGGAAAATGTTGGAACAAACCAAACCAATAACAGTTTGCCATTGCATCGTTC
>JAXHUB010000237.1:0-4856 GCA_034189845.1 Candidatus Cloacimonadota bacterium
CATAGATGTGCGTAATTTTTGTACTATATCATAATAATGTGCAGCAGTATAACCGCGGTTCATACGTCTTAAAACTTCATCATTCCCACTTTGCATTGCCAAATGTAGATGTTCACAAACTTTACTAGAGCTGGCCATAGCCTTTATAACTTCATCTGAAAGGTCTTTTGGGTGTGAAGTAACGAAACGCAGCCTCTTTATTGAATCAATCTGATTTGCCAGCTGTAGAAGTTCTGCAAAATTCACATTATTATAGTGGTAGGAATTAACATTTTGCCCCAGAAGTGTTACATCTTCAAACCCAGCTTCTCCTGCTCTATCTATTTCGACCAGAATGTCATTTACTGGTCTACTTCTTTCACGGCCACGGGTGTAAGGCACAATACAATAGGAACAAAAATTATTACAGCCCCGCATAATCGTTACAAAAGCATTAAAATTGCCTTGATGAGTAGGATATATATCAGGATATATTTGATTATTATCAACTGTAGTTTCATTAACGAAATACGTTTTTTTATCGAGTTTAGATAAAATTTGGGGTAATTTATTATATTGGTCGACACCAACAACAAAATCAACATTTTTGCTGTTCAACCTATTCCCCATTCTTTGAGCCATACAGCCTATTACTCCTATTTTTAGCTGCGGATTTTTATCTTTGCGTTTTAATTCATTACTAATTCTGCCTAATACTCTCTTTTCGGCATGATCGCGCACCGAACAGGTATTAAAAATTATAACATCGGCTTCTTCAATATTGTATGTATGAGAATAACCGGCACGTGCCAAAATGGTTGTTACCAGTTCGCTATCTGCCACATTCATTTGGCAACCATATGTTTCAATAAAGACTTTCATAACTTATAAATTATGTTTTCTTTCGCCCAGTAGTATAATATCCCTAAGAGCTTCTTTATTTTTTGCTTTCATCCATTTTTTTTCAAAATTTTGGTTAGAAACCAGTTGCGCAATAGCTGCCAAAACTTGAAGGTGGAAATTACGTTCATCGCGCGAGCCGGCAATTACAAATACAATCTTCACAGAAGGAGATTGCTCGGAAAAATAGATTCCTTCTTTGCAACGAGCTACAAGGATATCAAATTTCTTTTCACCATCAAGTATAATGTGTGGAATGGCTAAACTTTCTGTTATAGCGGTAGAACTTTCTTTTTCACGTTCTTCCAATTTCAGCTTAATATTTTCACATGGTGTATTCACTGAATCACATATTTCATCTGCAACTAATTGGAAAAACTCTTCGCGCTCCATACCTTTTTCCAAGTCCAATATTTTAGCGTTTTCAATAATATGATCTAACCTATCTTTCTCTATCGAATCACGCTCACGTACTATTTCTCTTAACTGTCTATCCAAGGCAGTAGTATCAAGATCGGAAGCTTTGATGCGCTTTACCAGCTGTACCAATGCTGATTCTTTATTGTTTTTTATTCTTCCATAAACCAAATACCAAAACAAGCTGGCAGACATAAATAAGAGAGTAATTACAAGAGGGAAAAAACCCATTTCAATTACTAAGAAGATATATATTAAAATCGCTAAAATTTGTATCCAGGGATAGAGTGGAGATTTGAATTTGGGGCGATAGTTCTGAATACCGCTTTCTCGCATTATAATAACAGAAAGGTTAACAAATATAAACAGAAGAATCTGCATTGTAGAAGCTGTTTTTACCAGCGTTTCTAAAGGTAGGAAAATAAAACCAATCATAAATAAAGCGGTTATTAAAATTGAAAAATATGGTGTGTTGTTCTTTTTATTAATTTTCCCAAAAATTGGCGGTATTAGATTATCTTTGCTCATAGCAAGTGGATTTCTGGAGGCTGACATTATGCCTGCATTTGCTGTGGAAAAAAAAGCCAATAAAGCAGCGATAGACAAAATAACTCCACCCACTGTTCCCATTATCTTGGTAGCAGCATCTGTTATGGGGGTAAGAGAATATCCCGAAAGCTCATTATCCAAAAGTCCTTCGCCCATTATTCCTACCGTAGTAAAAACAACTGCAACATACAAAAAAATCACTGTTAAAAAAGCATATATCATTCCTTTGGGAATATTTTTCACGGGGTTATTCACTTCCTCTGCTACACTTGCAACCTTGGTTAAACCACCAAAGGATATAAATATCATTCCAGCAGTCATAAAAATTGTACGCATATTACCTTTGGCAAATGGTGTAAAATGCTGGTTTTGTACTTCTGGCAGTCCCTTAATTAAATATACTATTAAAATTGCTATAAGGCCAAGAACCATAACTGTTTGCATTCTTCCAGCATGTTTGGCACCCTTTAAATTTAATACTGTGAATAATAAACAAAAGAAAACCGCAATAAGTTTAATTTGAAACATCGAAAAAGAAGGGAAAATTATACCGGCAAAAGCACCTATACCAAGCAAGGCAAAAGCACTTTTTAACGCTAAAGAAAGCCAGGCAGAAGTTCCTGCCATAGTTCCAAATCCAGAACCCAAACTTACGTTGATAAAAAAGTACGCACCACCAGCTTTGGGCATCGCTGTGGAAAGTTCTGCTTGACTCAACATAGCTGGCACAATAAGCAAACCAGCAAGTAAATAAGCTAAAATAACTGCCGGACCTGCTTGTGCATATGCTAATCCTGGTAAAATGAATAGTCCCGAGCTAATCATGGCACCAGCAGCTACACTGAAAACATCAAATAGTTTTAAATCGCGTTTTAAATTGGACATTTATGCTCCTATTTTATGAAATTTCGCTACCGCTGTCGATATCTGTTTCTGGAATAATTAAGCTCATCTTATCGGCAGTTTTAGCTGCTAATATCATAGCCTCCGATTTTACTCCCATAATTTTCCGTGGTTTCACATTCATCACCATAGCTACTTTTTTACCTAAAACATCTTGAGGCTTGTAGTTTTTGGCAATACCGGACACAACTGTACGCTCTTCCCCACCCACATTAATTTTCAATTTAAGAAGTTTATTAGATTTTTTTATCTTTTCTGCTGCAATAATTTTCACTACACGAATTTCTAATTTCGAAAAATCTTCAAATTCAACCTCGGTTTTATGTTCTATCTTTGCTTTATTATTTCCAGATTTCCTATAAGCTAGTTCTAGTTTTTCAAGTTGTTTTTCCACCTCTTTATCTTCTATTTTAGGAAACAAGCGGTTGATCTCACCTATTTCAACATTTTTCAATGGATTAGATAAAGCATATAAATTAAACTTTCCTTTCAAATTCAGCATTTGGCGCAGTTGTTTCATTTTTTTTGGTAAAACGGGGCTAAATATTATGGAAATTCTTCGTAAAAGTTCACTACAAATGTAAAGGGTCTCAGCTGCTATGGTTTTATCTTGTTTCACGGCTTTCCAAGGCTTGGTTTCATCGAAATACCTATTCCCCAATCTGGCAATATCTATTATTAGCCTTACAGCCTTCCTTACCTTATAATTTTCATAAGCTTTTTCTATTTCCAACAGCAGCTCATCAACTTCTTCTAAAAGTATCTCGGAATTTTTACTTAATTGCTTTGGTTTTTCTATGATACCATTATAATATTTTTTGGTAAATGCAAAAACTCGATTGGCTAAATTACCAAATATATTTGCCAAATCATTATTTATTTTGTTTTGAAAATCTTTCCAGGAAAAATCGCTGTCTTTGGTTTCTGGAGAAATAACTGCCAGATAATATCGAAGATATTCTCCGTCAAAATCCTTCAAAAAGTCATCCACCCATACAGTCCAATTCTTGCTAGTGGACATTTTTCTTCCTTCCAAATTTAAATATTCATTTGCAGGAACATCGGTAGGAAGCACATATTCCTCGTCCTGCTCCATTAGCATAGCCGGCCAAATTATAGTATGGAAGGGAATATTATCTTTGCCAATGAAATGGATAAGATTGGTATTTTTATCTAACCAGTAATCCTTCCACTTATCCGGCGAGCCAATATTTTTTGCCCATTCTACAGTAGAAGAAATATAACCAATAGGAGCATCAAACCACACATATAGCACTTTACCTTCTGCATTTTCCAAAGGAATAGGCACACCCCAGTCTATATCGCGGCTAATGGCACGCTCTATAAGCCCTTCATTCAACCAACTCATTATAAAGTTGTGAACATTTTCTTTCCAATCGGTTTTGTATTCTAACCACTGGCGCAATTCATTTTCAAATTTTGGCAGCTCTAAATACCAATGAGTTGTCTCTCTTAGAACTGGTGTAACACCAGAGATCTTGCTTTTCGGTTCTATTAAATCTGTAGGGTCAAGCAATTTACCGCAATTATCACATTGATCTCCTCTAGCCTCTTCCGCTTTACAATATGGACATATACCTTCCACATAGCGGTCTGGCAAAAAACGTTTATGTTTTTCATCATAAAATTGCTTGGTAGTTTTTTGTTTTATAAATCCTTTCTTTAATAAATTTAAGAAAAATTTCTGCGATAGCTTTATATGCTCTGGGCGAGCTGTTCCCGAAAAGTTATCAAACTTAATTCCGATGCCAGAAAAACTGTTTTTAATGCTGTTATGATAAAATTTAACTAACTCTTCTGGTTTAATTCCTTCTTCTTCTGCTTTTATGGAAATAGGTGCCCCATGCTCGTCTGTTCCACAAATAAAGATCACGTCATCTTCTTTTAATTTACGAAATCGCACGAAAATATCGGCTGGCAGATACGCGCCAGCAACATGACCTATATGCAATTTACCATTGGCATAAGGTAACCCACTGGTAACTAAATATTTTCTACTCAAAACTTCTCCTTTTTACATCAATTTCCTATTTTTTCTTTTCATAACTTAATTTTTAACTAATGAGTGTCAATAAATATAAATCGAG
>JAXHUB010000238.1:0-2127 GCA_034189845.1 Candidatus Cloacimonadota bacterium
AGTACATTCAGTATAGAACTTTGTTTTAAAACTGCCGAAACTATTTTTTCAATGTTTTCTGCTTCATTAAAGGTTGGAATTATTACTAGTGCTTTCATTTTTCTTATCCAAATTACTTTCAACTAATTGCGCTTTGGGAACTTCTTTGAAATTTTTTGCAGGATTTCCTGCCCAAATTTGCTTCATGGGAAGATCATGCGTTACAACAGCCCCAGCAGCTGCTACAGCATCTTCTCCTATTGTTTTCCCCGGTAAAATTGTTGAATTTACTCCAATTCTACCGCCTCGCTTAATAATAATCCCTTTAAAATATTTGAAGCGCTCTGGATCTCTTCCCATAAAATTATCGTTGCTAGTTGCCACGCAGGGTGCCACGAAACAATAATCTTCCAAACGTGAATAGGCTGTTATATAACTATTTGTCTCCAATTTATTTCTATTTCCCAGTTTACAAAAATTCTCGATAGTTACATTGCGTCCTATTATATTCAAATCCCCGATAATAGTATCTTCTCGTATTGTAGCTAAGTCAGCTATCAGATTATTATTTCCGATTTTGCACTGCACATAAATAATTACATTTGTTCCTATTTGGCACTGATTTCCAATTTTAGTTGGACTATAGTTATCTTTCACTTTGAAAATACTTCTGGGTGAACTAAGAGGTTTTTTTCCAATCACTGTATTATCGTCAATACGCACATTATCTCCTATTACAGAATTTGGATGTATAATAACATTGTGCCCTAAAATGCATTTTTTGCCTATTTTAACATTTTCAGCAATAACGCAATTAATTCCGATTTCTGTTCCCACACCGATTTGGGCTGTTTCTGCAATATATTTACTCATAAAATATCCTCCTAAAAGAAGTTAAGTACTTTCTTAAGTGATAGTTGTTTTATAGTAAAGATTTTTCTTACAAAAAAGCCTGCCGCAAGGGACAGGCTCTTATTTTTTATTTTACCAATTTATACAAGACCTTGGTCTAACATTGCATTTGCAACTTTCATAAAGCCTGCTATATTAGCGCCTTTAACGTAGTCTATGTAATCACCTTCTTTTCCATATTTTCTACAAGCAGCATGAATATTTTTCATAATCTGTTGTAATTTTTCATCTACCTCTTCGCGTGACCAATTGAATCTTAAACTATTTTGTGACATTTCTAAACCAGAAGTTGCAACACCACCGGCATTAGCTGCCTTACCAGGAGCGTAGAATACTTTATTATTTTGTAGAATTTTAATTGCTTCGGGGGTGCATGGCATGTTGGCACCTTCGGTTACACAAATACAACCATTTTTTACTAAGTTATTTGCATCTTCTTCGAAAAGCTCGTTTTGAGTAGCACAGGGCATAGCGACATCACATTTAACTTCCCAAGGGCGTTTTTCCGGATAGAATGGTACATTAAATTCATCTGCATAATCTTGTACTCTATCGTTATTACTAGCTCTCATCTGCAGCATGAAATCTACCTTTTCTCCAGTAATTCCATCTTTATCGTATATATAACCATCTGGTCCAGATAGAGTAACTACTTTTCCACCTAACTCATTTATTTTCTGAACAGCTCCCCAAGCAACATTGCCAAAGCCAGAGACTGCTACTGTTTTTCCTTTCAAAGTTTCATCTTGTGTTTTAAGCATCTCTTGAGCAAAATAAACTGCTCCAAATCCGGTAGCTTCAGGTCTTATAAGGCTTCCGCCCCAATTCAATCCTTTACCTGTAAATACACCAGTGAATTCATTTTTTAGCTTTTTATACATTCCAAATAAAAAGCCGATTTCGCGTCCACCTACACCTATATCTCCAGCAGGTACATCTGTGTTAGGACCTATATGACGGTATAGCTCTGCCATAAAAGATTGACAGAATCTCATAATTTCGGCATCAGATTTACCTTTAGCATCAAAATCTGAACCACCTTTGCCGCCTCCCATTGGAAGAGTAGTAAGACTATTTTTGAAAATTTGTTCAAAACCAAGGAATTTCAGAATACTAAGATTCACACTTGGGTGAAATCGCAATCCACCTTTATAAGGTCCTAATGCACTATTGAATTCCACACGATAGCCTCTGTTTACGTGCGTATTACCCTTATCGTCCATCCATGGAACTCGG
>JAXHUB010000239.1:0-3942 GCA_034189845.1 Candidatus Cloacimonadota bacterium
TAATGTGACCATAACAGCTGAGTTGATAACACCTATTGCTATGGAAAAAGGACTTCGTTACGCTATCCGCGAAGGTGGAAGAACCATCGGTGCTGGTGTCGTTAGCGATATTATTGAATAGTCCCGGAGGAAATAGTGGCTAAAAATGCAGAAAATAAAATAAGAATAAAATTAAAAGCATACGACTATCGTCTTTTAGATAAATCGGTGCAGGAAATTGTGAAAAATACACGCAATACAGGTGCCAAAATAGTAGGGCCAATTCCGCTTCCTACAGAAAGAACTCTGTATACAGTATTAAAATCTCCACATGTGAATAAGAAAGCACAAGACCAGTTCGAAATGCTAGTACACAAAAGACTTGTAGATATAGTTAATCCGACTCCACAAACTACCGGTGCTTTGAAAAAATTAAGTCTTCCAGCCGGTGTTCACGTCGAAATTAAAGCATAAAGGAGCTCGAAATGATAGGATTAATCGGAAAAAAAATGGGAATGACCCAGTTGTTCGACCAAAACGGACATTTGGTTCCCGTAACAGTTATTAAAGCCGGCCCTTGCCGAGTAATACATCGTAAAACAGAAGATAAACACGGGTATAATGCTGTTCAGCTTAGTTATGAAAAAGTAGAAGAAAATCAGTTAAATAAACCAAAAGTTGGCCATTTCAAGAAACATAACAGCCCTGCCTACAGATATTTACGTGAGTTCCGCTTGAAAATGTATACCGATATTGAAGAAGGTGAAGTATTCGATGTAAGCATGTTTACCGAAAATGAAATGCTTATGATTACTGGTACTTCCAAAGGAAAGGGATTTGCCGGAGTTATGAAAAGACATAACTTTAGCGGTTTTGAACAATCCCATGGCGTGCATGAATCCTTCCGCGGACCTGGTGCTATTGGGCAGTGTGCAACTCCTTCTCGTGTTTTCAAGGGAACTAAATTACCCGGACACATAGGCAATGAAAGGGTAACTGTAAAAAACCTAAAAGTGGTTAGAATTGACAGAGAAAAGAATCTGGTAATGGTAAAAGGTGCAGTTCCCGGTCATAGAAACGGTATTGTACTTCTCAGAAAAGAGCTGTAAAATTAGGAGTATAGAGATGAAGCAAGCAATAAAATATAACATAAAAGGTGATGAAATTGGTAAAGTTGAGCTTCCTGATTCTTTGTTTTCTATTGAAAGCAAAAATCCTAAAGCCTTATTATATGAAGTCATCAAAATGTATTTGACCAATCAGCGTCAAGGTACTTCCAAGGCACAAACTAGAGCAGAAGCTCACGGTAGCGGCCGCAAGCTTTACCGCCAAAAAGGAACTGGTAATGCACGTGCTGGAAATCTTAGAACTCCTGTTCGTGTGGGTGGTGGTACAGCTTTTGGACCCAAACCCAAGCAGTGGAGACGTAGTATTCCCAAAAAGAAAAAAAGACTTGCTCTTAAGTTGGCGTTAACCGAAAGAGCTAAAAAAAATCAGGTTATTGTAGTGGAGAATTTAGAATTCTCTGAACCAGAAACAAAAAAAGCAAAAACCTTTATAGATAATATTTCCAAAGATAGCAGAAAAAACCTGTTAGTAATAAATGGAAGCGATAAAAACATAGTGAAATCCTTCACCAATCTTCCAAACGTAAATATGGACAGGGCTGATGGAATATTTGCTTATGAAATCCTCAACTGTGATAAACTCATCTTAACAGAAGAAGCGCTGAAAAAGATTGAGGAGGTATTTAACAAATGAAGCATCTACGAGAAGTAATCATAGCTCCCATGATGACAGAGAAAACAACAGCTTTGCACGGCGTGAACAACAGCTATACATTCAAGGTGAGCTTAAATGCAAATAAAATAGAGATCAAAAAAGCAATAGAAAAAATTTTTGATGTAAGCGTGATCTCGGTAAACACAATGAGACAACGTGGCAAGATCAAAAGAATGGGTCGCTATAGTGGCAAACGTGCCGACTGGAAAAAAGCAGTTGTGAAGCTGAAACCTGGCGATACTATTGCAGATTTTGAGGTATAGGAAAGGAACCAAAATGGGAATGAAAAGTTATAAACCTATAACTCCGACTATGAGATATAAAACAGGTTTTACATTTAGCGAAATTACTAAACGTAAACCTGAGAAATCTCTCACTAGACCCTTACCCCAAAAATCCGGAAGAAATAATCAGGGTAGAATTACTTGTCGTCACCGCGGCGGAGGTCATAAACATCATTATCGCATTATCGATTTCAAACGCAACAAGCTAAATATCCCAGCAAGAGTTGCAGCCATAGAATATGATCCAAACCGTTCTGCTCGTATTGCACTCTTACATTATGCCGATGGCGAAAAACGCTATATTTTGGCTCCGGTTGGGTTAAAGGTTGACGATACTGTAATAGCGGGCAAAAAAGTTGAGATAAAGGTAGGAAATTCCTTACCACTGGAAAACATACCTTTAGGCGCCATCATTCACAATATTGAATTTAAAATTGGACGCGGCGGACAATTAGCTCGTAGTGCAGGAAGTTATGGTCAAGTTGTGGCAAAAGAAAAAAATTATGTACATGTTCGTATGCCTTCTGGTAACGTTCATCTATTAAGAAAAGAATGTACAGCAACAATTGGTCAAGTTGGAAACTTAGAGCATAGTACCTTGGTGCTTGGTAAAGCCGGCCGTAATCGCTGGAAAGGTAAAAGACCAACAGTACGTGGCGTTGTTATGAACCCGGTAGATCATCCTATGGGTGGCGGAGAAGCCAAAACCTCTGGAGGCGGCCATCCCGTTTCTCCTTGGGGACTTCTTTCTAAAGGTGGGAAAACACGCAAACGTCATAAATACTCAGATAAATACATAATTAAAACTAAAAAATAGGAAAAGGGTGAAACATGGCTCGTTCAATTAAAAAAGGACCTTTTGTCGATGAATATTTATTGGAAAAAGTAGAAAAGTTGAATAAAGAGAATAAGAAACAGGTTATTAAAACTTGGTCTCGTCGTTCAACTGTATTACCTGAATTCATAGGACATACTTTTGCCGTACACAATGGTAAAAGATTTGTACCAGTATATATAACCGAAAACATGGTAGGTCATAAGTTGGGAGAATTTTCTCCTACCCGTACCTATCGTGGTCATAAAATAAAGTAAAGTTATAGCTAAGGGAGTTATCTAATGGAAGCAAAAGCCAGAGTACGCAATTTAAGAGGCTCAGCACGAAAGGCAAGATTAGTATTAGACTTAATTCGTGGCAAATCTGTCCCTGAAGCTCAGAAGATCTTGTTTTTCTCTAAGAAAAGAGTTGCAGCCGATGTGGCAAAACTCCTTAATTCTGCGATTGCAAATGCAGAGTATAAAGAAGGAAAAGTTGACACAGAAAATATGTTCATAAGCACTGCCTTTGCCGATGACGGACCTATTATGAGACGTTATCGCCCTCGCGCTCAAGGAAGAGCAACTATTATTCGCAGAAGAACATGTCATATTACTCTAGAAATTATGGATAGAGAAAAGGAATAGGGGGAACTTTGGGACAAAAAACTAATCCAATAGGTTTTAGAATTGGTGTAAACAAAAATACAGACTCAATTTGGTTTGCCTCAGGTAAAGAATATATCGATAATCTACATGAAGACCTGAAAATAAAGAAATATATACGAAATCGCTTGAGTGATGCAATGGTTTCTGATATAAGAATAGCAAGAAAAACCAAATCATTAACTGTTGATATCTATACAGCCAGACCAGGCCAAGTAATCGGACGCCAGGGCTCGGAAATAGAGAAATTACGCAATGAACTGACTGTATTAATTAATAAAACCCGAAAAAATGAACTTACCGTATTTGTGAATGTACAGGAAATCAAGATTCCTTGGACAGACGCCAAATTGGTGGGAATAGAAATAGGAAGACAGTTGCAAAATCGCGTTTCATTCCGTCGCGCTATGAAATTTGC
>JAXHUB010000024.1:0-11579 GCA_034189845.1 Candidatus Cloacimonadota bacterium
AAGTCCCTCCTCTGTGGGTTATCCTTTCATTTGTTTTGTGCCCACAAAACAAACGAAACAAAAAAAACTCTCGGCTCAGTAAAAATAACTAAAATTACTGCCTAGCAGCTAAAAAATATTAACTCATTCCGATAAAATCGGAACTCAAACTGAATATTTTTGCTAACGCTGCTAATTGTAATTTCTCAACGTCATTTTCACTAAATCCGAAAATGAAAAAACTGCTGTCATTGTATGTTGACACCCAAGGTTGAAAGAAGATTTTTTAAGTAGGAAAATGGAAGACAACCAAGAAGCTGTCTTCCATCGGGTTGTTTGGCATTCAATGCAAACTATTCTTCCTCGGAGCAATGTTTCACTATTTTGCCTTCGGCCACAAATATAGTTTCTTCGGCGATATTGGTGGAAAGATCGGCAATTCGTTCCAAATAGGAGGCAATATTGTTGATGCAGATAGCCCGTTTTATGGTGGTATGGTCTTCTATCATGTAGGTTACCAAAGTACGATAGATATGTTCTTTCATTTCATCTACTTCGTCATCTGCTTCACACACGCATTTAGCTTCTTCTGCATTTTCATCTATAAAAGCCTGGATGGAATCTTTAACCATTTTACTGGCAGCTTTGGTCATCTTGGGCAGGGTTACAAACTTGGTAATAGAGGGTTTGCGTACCAGGTAGGAAGCGCATTTGGCCATATTGGTTACCAAATCGCCCATTCGTTCCAAATCGTTGTTCATTTTCAGTATCATTAGAATAGCACGTAGGTTTTTGGCTTCTGGCTGGTGTAGAGCTATCAAGGTGGTACAAGCTTCATCCAGCTCTATCTCTTTACTGTTTACTTGCTCTTCCAAGTCAAAAATTTTATCTAACTTGGTTTTATCTCGATCCAACAAACCTTGAATACAAATATCCATCATATCTATTACGAGATCTGCTTCTTCTATAATAGATTTTTTCAGTTCAGCAATTTTGTTTGTTAACATTTTTTCTCCTTTTTTTTATCCGAAAGCACCACTTAAGTATTGCTCGGTTCTGCTATCTTTGGGAACAGTGAACATTTCTTTGGTAGGTGCAAATTCTACCAGTTCACCTAAATACATAAAGGCAGTGTAGTCGGAAATTCTTCCTGCCTGGGCTATGTTGTGGGTTACAATTAGAATAGTCACCTTGTTTTTAAGTTCCAAACATAGCTCTTCTATCTTAGCTGTAGATTGTGGGTCTAAAGCAGATGTTGGTTCATCCAAAAGAATGATCTCGGGATCATTTGCTAAAGCACGGGCAATGCACAAACGCTGTTGCTGTCCCCCCGAGAGTGAAAAAGCTGAAGCATGCAAACGATCTTTTACTTCATCCCAAAGCAAGGCTTTTTTTAAACTCTTTTCCACTAATCCTTCTATTTTGGATTTATTTTCACCACGAATTTTTAAACCATAAGCTACATTGTTATATATGGATTTTGGGAAGGGATTAGGTTTTTGAAATACCATGCCAACTTTAGTTCTTACATCGGTTACATCTACTTTGCTATCATAAATGTTTTGGTCATACAGATGCACTTTTCCTTTTATTTTACAACCTTCAATTTGATCATTCATACGATTAAAACAACGTAATAATGTGGATTTACCACAACCAGATGGACCTATCATCGCAGTAATCTTCTTATCGTATATAGGGATATTCACTTCTTTCAGCACATGGTTGTCATCGAACCATAAATTCAAATTTTCGGTAGAAATATGCGCTTTTTCTCTTATATCTTTTACCATTTTCTTTTCTTCCTTATTCTATATCTTATTACAATTGCTACAGTACTTACCAAAAGCACCAAAGCTAAAAGAACTACTGCTGTTCCATAGGCCATTGGAACTTGTTTGGCTGGGTGGGCACCTTCGGTCATGAGTGCATAAATATGGTAAGGCAGAGCCATTACTTCATCCATCACCGATTTTGGTAGCAAACGTGTATAGAAAGTTGCTGCTGTGAACAAAATGGGCGCTGTTTCGCCTGCTACTCTTCCTATACTTATAATTGCACCAGTAAGGATATTGGGAAGAGCAGTTGGCAATATTACACGCAGAATAGTTTGCCGTTTGGTTGCACCAAGTGCCAATGAAGCATCTCGAAAGTCTTTGGGCACACTGCGAATAGCTTCCTCGCTAGCATTTATTATTACCGGAAGTGCCAAAACACCTAAGGTTAAGGCACCAGAAAGGATAGAAACGTCAAATTTAAATAATCTAACAAACACAGTAAGGCCAAATAGGCCATAAATTATCGATGGTACCCCCGCTAATGTATTTATAGCTACACGTACAATACGTACCAGCCAGTATGGTTTGGCAAAGTTGGTCATAAAAATTGCAGTGAAAATGCCCAAGGGCAGTGCAAAACCTATGGAAAGAATTGTAAGCCAAAATGTTCCTACTATGGCGGGATAAATACCACCTTCGGTCATAAATCGCTTAGGGGAGTGAGTTAAAAATTCCCAATTAACTACACTGCCGCCTTTAGAAAAAATTACATACAAAAATAAGAAGAGGAAAGAGGCAGTTAATAGGATGAATAACCTGAGGAAATTTATTCCTATAAATGATTTTATTCTGCGAATAGTGGTCATTTTCTCTTCCTCATAACTACAAATTCAGTTATAAGTATGGATATAAAAGTTATTATGAATAAAATAATTGCGATTCCAAACAGGGCATGAAAATGTGGCGTACCAATAGCTGTTTCGCCCATCTCTGCTGCCACAGTAGCTGGCATTGGGCGTATAGGGTCGAATATACTATTTGGAATTTGGGCAGCACCACCAGCCACCATAAGAACCACCATAGTTTCGCCAATAGCACGACCAAAACCGAGTATTATACTATTTATAACTCCCGACTTAGCTGCTGGCAATACTACTTTCATAATAGTTTCCCATTTATTAGCTCCCAATGCCAGAGAAGCTTCTCGTAAATGCTGAGGAATAGTACTTAATGAATCTTCCGATATACTCGATATAATTGGAACAACCATGATTCCTAAAATTATAGAAGCGTTAAAAGCATTTAACCCAATTGGTAAATGAAAAACTTTAATTAACAATGGAGATAAAAAAGCCATGCCAAATAATCCATAAACAACTGAAGGAATTCCAGCTAAAAGCTCGATTATCGGTTTTAAAATCTCTTTAACTTTTTTATTAGCAATTTCGGAAGTATAGATAGCCGCTCCTAATCCTAAAGGTATAGAAATAGCCAAAGCACCCAGAGTTACTACAAACGAACCTACGATAAGCGATAAAATTCCAAACTTGGGTGGGTTCATAGTAGGATACCAGTCTTTGTTGAATATAAAGTCTTTTATAGTTGTAAATTTGAAAACTGGTAAACCTTCGAAGAAAAGGCTAAGTATAATTCCAAATAGAAAAACTATTGTGCAAAAAGAAGCTATGTAGGTGATAGTATTGAACAATTTATCTTTGAAATTCATATTTTTATCCCTGTTAATTTTTTAAAAAAGGTCATTGGGAAAAAATCCCAATGACCCGGGGGAGGATTACATCACTAATTTAAGCTAATAAAACCTTGCTCTTCTACAATTTTTTGTCCTTCAGTAGAAAGAATGAAATCTATGAATTTTTTTGTTAAACCTGTGGGCTCATCATTTGTGTACATCTGTAATGTGCGAGCTATTGGGTACTCTTTGGACTGGATGGTTTTCTTGGTTGGCATCACCTTATCTATTGTTATTGCTTTTACACTATCGTTAAGGTAACCAAGTCCTACATAGCCTATACTTCCTGGAGTATTGGAAATCGTGGAAGCGACAGCATTATTGGAAGCAAGTTTTAGAGCACTAGCAGCTACAGGTACATTTTTCATAACCAATTTGTTAAATACCTCAAAAGTACCTGAAGAAGTATCACGAGAGATAATTACGATAGGTTTGTTTGTACCTCCTAGTTCTTTCCAATTTTGCACTTCACCAGCGTAGATAGATTTAAGCTGAGCAGTTGTAAGGCCGTTTATGGTGTTAGAAGGATTTACAACCACAGCAATACCATCGTTTGCTACTATATTTTCATATAATTCAATGCCATTTTCGCGAGCAGTTGCCAATTCTTTGGTTTTGACATGTCTTGAAGCATTACCAATATTGGCTGTACCTGTCATAACAGAAGCGATTCCTACACTGGAACCACCACCACGTACAGAAATATTAATTTCTGGGTGCAAGTCCATATAGGCTTCTGCAGCTGCCTGAGCAATAGGAAGTACGGTAGTAGAACCAGCAATGGTAAGACGATTACTTTGGCCAAAAGCAGGAACAGCTAAAAGAGCTAAAACAGTTAAGATAGGTAATATTTTAAATTTCATCATTATCTCCTTTTTATTTAATTTTTCCAGAGAAAATCCAGCGCAATTGTAACATCATTGTGCTTTCATCATCAGAGTTGTCATCTTCATAAGTTTTCATTTGGTAGTTGGCCTGCAACATCAGTTTGGGGCTGTTTTTCGAGTCACGCGCTAAATAGTAGTTCAAACCACCAATAGCTGTGTTATAGCCGTCATCATCAACGTCTGTGTCAGGATCGTACATGTCGTAACGGGCAACCAATTCAATTTTACTGTTAATTTTGTAAATAGGCATTATAGAGACAACACTGGTAGTAACATCACTCAATGTGTCGTTTGGGTAGGAAGTAGTTTTAGTAAGGTACTGAGCTGAAATTGTAGCTTGCCCATAGGCAAATTTTCCCAATCCGGCTATCATGTTGTATTCTTCGCGGTCAGTTGCCTGTGAATCGTTTTTGCTTTTGAACATATAAGAACCACCTAAAGTAATACCAGTGATAGGTGACACCCGTATATTTGCCAGATAGTTCATATCGGTGTTAATATCACCGCTCGTTTTTTTGTAACCTTCTCCATTATAAACAGCTACTGCATAAGTACCATAACCTTGGGGAAAGTATCCGCTTACACCCATACCATAGTCGGTAGAGCTCACGAATTTGTACTTATCAGAAGGATCTTTATCGATAGTAGGATAACTCCAGTCGTAGATTGTTCCAAAATAGGTTTTCATAAGGCCAATAGTTAGTTTTGAATCTTTTAGAGGTAATAAATTGGCAAAATCTAGGTAAGCATATTTCATTTTCAAACCTGCACCGTTCGGGCTGCCATTATCACTAAAAAAATCTAGGTTGAAACGGCCTTTTACATTGTTGGTTAGTTGTGGTTCCAGGCGAAAGTAACCTCTTTTAACTGCCATTTCATTTTGGGTTACGTCTCCATCAATTTGGTGGTAAGTCCAACGATTCCAAATTTCCATTTTAAGTTTTGTTTCTGCTATAAGATTGTTTGTACTCATCACAATAATCACCAAAAGAATAATTGAAAAGCTTTTTTTCACTTTTTCCTCCTATTTTTAGCTTATTCACCTAAATTTTACGGGAGAAAAGTTAAATAATTATAAAGTAATTGTTAAGATAGTGTTAAGAAGTTGTAATTAACTGGAGATTATATAGTTAAAGTTAGAAAAAAACTATGAATTTTTGTTATTTCTTGTCTTTGCTCTAATTCTTCTAAGTGCTTTTTCTTTAAGTTGTCTTACTCGTTCCCGGCTGATTTCGAGTTCTTCGGCAATTTCTTTTAAAGTATATTGGTCTTCATAGAGCATTCTAAGAATTTTTTGTTCTTCCAAAGGCAGATCATCAGATAGTTTTAAATATTTACTAGTTTTTATATCTGCTTCAAATTTCTCTTTCACTTTTTCGTCGCCTATGGTTTCATCGGCAAGTTTTATTGAATTTAAAGAACCTTTTTTTTCTTTTTCTAACGCAGCCAGAATGTATTTTTTTATCCAATAAGTAGCATAAGTAGAGAATTTAGCACTTTTTTTTTCTTGGAATTTATGTTGGGCCTGCAATAAACCTAGCAAACCTTCCTGTATTAAATCATCTAAGGGAAGCCCCAGATGTTCATATTTTTTGGCAATGCTTATTACTAATCCTTTATATTTTTCTATACTGTCGTTATTCTTCTTCATAATTTTTGGGTAAAGTTATGATAAACTTTGTTCCTTTCTCTAATTCACTTTCTACTTCGATGCTGCCAGCATGAAGGTTAATGATATGCTTTACTATGGAAAGACCTATTCCGGTACTACCAAACTTGCGAGCTCTGGATTTGTCGGCAACATAAAATCTTTCGAATAATCTGGATAGATGCTCGGGAGCTATTCCTTTGCCGTTATCTTCCATTTCAATTTTAATACGATTCTCCAATTCGGAAAATCTTATTCTAATTATTCCATTTTGAGTATATTTTATCGCATTATCTAAAATATTTATAAAAACCTGTTCCAATTTGAATCTATCAGCTTTTAAATGTTTAAGCCGAGCAGGGCGATCAATAATTAATTCATTATTTTTTTCTTTAAAGCTAAGTTCAAATATTTTCCTCAAGTTATCCATAAATTTTTCAATTTCTATATTTTCTATTTCCAATTCACGCATATGTTCTAATTTAGAAAGATTCAGCAGATCCTGAACAATTTCGATAAGGCGATTGGTATTGCGTTTTATTACTTCAATATATTTCTGGTTTTTCTCATCGGTTTCTATAGTTTCCAAGAAGCCTTTAATAGAAGTAAGAGGTGTGCGTAATTCATGGGAAACATTCAATATAAGGTCCTTTTTCATCGTTTCCAGTTTACGAATTTCTGTAATGTCATACATAAGGAAGATAGTTTCTTTGGATTGCGCTGAAAAAGAAGCACTGCAAATGTAATTTCTATCTTTTATTTTGAGTTCTTTGCTAAGTGATTGTGGTTTTTTATAAATTGTATCAATAAAGTTATAAAGTGGTTTTTGTCGTATTACATTCCAAAAATAGGAATCTTTTAAATTATAATTTCTCAGAAGTTTTTCAAAACTCTTATTTGCAATTGTTATTACACCTTTGGTGTTCATTATCCAAATTGATTCTTGGATAGAAGATAGAAGAGTGTAAAAACCCTCGCGATGTTTGGAGATTTTCTGGCGATTGTGTTCTAATCTATTGGAAATAGCATGTAAATCGCGCATAGTTTTATTGAAAACAGGTAAGGTTGAGTGAGTTAACTTGTAGTTTTTATCAGCAATTTTTCCAATACTATCGAAAATAGTTTGCAGTGGATTGGTAATTTTTTTACAAAATAAATAGGCTATTAGTAAAGAGACTAAAACCACTAAGATTGTTAAAAAAATGCTGTTCCTGCTATGCTCATAATAGTTTATGGCAAATATTATAGCTGTTAAAATAACAATAAACAGTGCAAAACGCTTGAATAATTTCGATTTTAAATTACTGCTCCAGTTTATAGCCAACTCCTCTCACATTTTTTATCATCATACCAGCTGTTCCCAGCTTTTGCCGCAAATTTCTTATGTGAACATCTATCGTTCTATCTATCACAATTTTATCGTTACCCCAAAGGTAATTTAATATTTGATTACGAGAATATACCCAACCGGGGCGCCTTGCAAGAAAATACAGCAATTTGAATTCGGTGGAAGTTAGATCAATAGGTGTGTTTTCTACCATAACTTCGTATTTTTGCAAATCAAGGCGTAGTTTACTGCCAAAATCGATTAAATTCGCATCATTATGATTGTTTTGGCCTCGCCTTAGAATAGCCTTCACCCTTGCTACTAGCTCTCGAGGCGAAAATGGTTTTACCACATAATCATCGGCACCAAATTCCAAACCCAATATTCTATCCATTTCATCACTCTTAGCTGTTAGCATTATTATCGGAATATATTTATATTGTGAATTTGCACGCAGCTTTTTGCATATCTCGAATCCATCTGCATCTGGCAGCATTAAATCCAATATTATTAGATCTGGTAGCTCTTTTGGTAAAGATTGCAAAAGCGGTTGGGCTTCTTCATATTTAAAAGTCTTGTAACCAGCTTTCTCCAAATTTATCGCAACCAATTCTAAAATATCGGGCTCGTCGTCTACAATAGCAATTTTTTGTACTTTCTTCATTGAAAAGTCCTGCCAAATTCATTATAGATTTCGGTAATTATTAGTTGCGGATTAACGTGCCCTTCCAATTTCCACAGCATTTTCTCCAAAAATTCCATAAGCTTGGGAACATATACATCTACATTCTGGTTTTTTAAGTATAGCTGTTCTACTAGCCTGTCATAGTCTAAATTTACCATGTTCTCTGGATTATATTTAAAATAGGAAATATCGCTTATCCAAATGATTAAATAGGAAATTAAGTTTGCTAACTCGGTTTGTTTTTTAGAAGTGCGATATTTCAACATAAATTGAAGAAAACCAAAATCATTTTTTGTTAATACCAATTTAAGAAACTCTATGGTATCGCTTCTAGTGTCCAAATTACCTTCTTCAGCTAATTGCAGCGCTTTTTTCATGCTACCATTGGCAATACGAGCATACATTTTAGCTTGAACATCATCTAAAAAGCGCGTTTCCTTAAGGTGTTTTTCAATTTTGTCTCTGGAAATATTTTGGAAGGGAATTTTTTGACAACGAGATAGCACAGTAGGCAATAATGAATTTGGCTTGTCTGTAGTGAGTATTATCACAGAATCGACAGGTGGTTCTTCCAAGGTTTTTAGAAACGCATTAGCTGTATTCAGATTCATCATATGGGCATCTTCGATTATCACAACTTTTTTTCTGGCTTCATTGGCAGTTAAGCTAAGATGATGAATTAGTAGGCGTACGAAAGGAATTCGGATTTCTATATTACTATCGAAATAGTAATCATCCCAGGGAGTTTTTATTTTTTTCTGCAAAAACTCTTGATAGATTTTGTTATCTTTATCAGATTTTAAATTACCGTTTTTGTCTATATCATCTTTTCGGAAAGGAGAAGGGAAAATATAAGTGAGATCAGGATGATTGAGTTTGAGAAATTTCTGACAAGAACTGCATTCACCACAGGGCCGTTTAGCAGGATCTGCAAAGCAGTTTACCGCCATACCAAAATAGAGAGCAGTGGTAAATTTTCCTACTCCCAGAGGACCATAAAACAGATAAGATTGAGCTATTTTATTTTCCAAAACTGCTTGCTTTAAAATGGAAATAGCTCTTTCTTGTCCCTGTATATTATTTAGCATTTTTATTTATTCTTTTGTTTTGCCATTCTTTTCTGAATTTTTTTCCAAGTATCTCTTAGAGTAACTATGCGGTTGAACACAAGTTGTTCGGATGAATGATCGAATCTGTCTGCACAAAAATATCCTAATCTTTCAAACTGATACTTGCTTTCGGGCTGAGTATATTTCAAAGATGGCTCTAACTTACAATTTTTTAAAATCTCCAAGGATTTATCGTTTATAAAGTGTTCAAAGCTACGGCCATCTTTGGAATTCTCGGGATTTTCTTTGGTGAAAAGTTTGTCGTAGAGTCGCACTTCCGCATTTAAAGCATGTTTGGCAGAAACCCAATGCAAAGTTGCTTTCACTTTGCGCCCATCTGGGGCCGAACCACCCTTAGTAGCCGGATCATAAGTACAATGCAACTGAATAACATTGCCTTTGGCATCTTTTTTCACAGAATTGCATTTTAGAAAATAAGCATAACGCAACCTAACTTCTCGTCCAGGGGCTAAACGGTAGAATTTTTTCGGCGGGTCTTCCATGAAATCTTCTTGTTCTATATACAACTCCTTAGAAAATGGTACTGTGCGCGTTCCACAGGAGGGATCTTCTGGGTTATTCACTGCTTCCAAATATTCTTCCTTATTCTCTGGATAATTATCTATAACAACTTTTAAAGGGTACAATACACTCATTACTCGCGGAGCAGTCTTGTTCAATTCTGTTCGTATTACATGTTCCAACAATGCATAGTCTACAGTACTATCACTTTTAGCTACTCCAATAGTGTCGGAAAATTTACGAATAGAGGTAGGAGTATAGCCACGTCGGCGCAAGCCTCTTATGGTGGGAAGACGTGGATCATCCCAACCAGAAACAAAGCCATTTTCAATTAGGTGTAATAACTTACGCTTGCTCATCACAGTGTAGGTCATGTTCAAACGGGCAAATTCTATTTGCTGAGGATGATAAATTCCTAATTTGTCCAAAAACCAATCGTAGAGTGGGCGGTTATTTTCGAATTCTATTGAACATAGAGAATGAGTAATCTTTTCGTAAGAATCTTCCAAGCAGTGTGCGAAATCGTACATAGGATAGATATGCCAGCTATCACCTGTGCGATGATGTTTTGTGTTTCTAATCCGATAGATAAGTGGATCTCTCATTTTCATATTGGGGTGTGTCATATCGATCTTTGCTCTTAGCGTATGCTCTCCATTTTCAAATTCACCATTTTTCATCTTTTCCAAAATTTCTAAATTTTCTTCCACCCCTCTATTGCGGTAGGGACTAGGTTTGCCTGGCTCTTTTACGGTGCCTCTGTATTCTCGAATTTCTTTTTCGTTTAAACTGCAAACATAAGCTTTTCCCTGTTTTATCAATTGTTTAGCGTGTTCGTACATTTGCTCAAAATAGTCGGAAGCATAATATAATCGATCATCCCAATCATATCCCAGCCATTTAATATCTTCTTGAATAGCTTCTGCATATTCGCTGCTTTCTTTTAGTGGATTGGTGTCGTCGAAACGAAGATTACAAAGTCCATTGTATTTTTCTGCCAATCCAAAATTAAGACAAATGGATTTAGCATGGCCAATATGAAGATAACCGTTTGGTTCGGGAGGAAAACGGGTGTGAACTCTGCCTTCATATTTGTCGGTTTTCAAATCTTTATCTATTATCTGTTCGATAAAATTTTTATTTTCTACCATATCTGACCTCTTAATTCAGTAATTTTTTCATTCTATCTATTGCTTCTGCTTTTCCCAGGATTTGTATTAATTCAGGGATCTCGGGTCCGTGAAAATCGCCATATAAAGCAATTCGCAGTGGCATATAGAGATTTTTGCCATTCACTCCGGTTTCTTTGCTAGTTTCCTTTATAACTGCATTAATTTTGCTGCTGTCATCTATATTCAGGTTGGGAAGCTTTTCTGTCCAGAATTTATACACTTTTTGCGAGCTTTCTTTCTTTGCCCATTCCAATTTTTCAGTTTCCAGTTGAGGTTCATCATAAAATACAGCAGCTTCGGAAGGCATTTGCTGCAATGTTTCCACACGAGGGCGCACCAGCTCTACTACTTTTTTAAATTTATTCTTATCTGATATATTTATACCAGCATTATCGAAAAAGGGTTTAGCCGATTCTGCCACTCGTTCTAAACTTAAATTTCTTAAATAATGACTATTCATCCAATTTAGTTTCTCCACATTAAAAACGGCTCCAGCTTTAGATATTCGTTTTAAAGAAAATTCTTTTTTCAAATCCTCAAGAGAATAAATTTCTCTGTCTTTGGCAGGATGCCAACCTAGCAGAGCGATAAAATTGATAAGTGCTTCAGGCAAAAAACCTTTCTTTAGGTAATCTTCCACAGCTACATCGTTTTGACGTTTGCTTAATTTGCTTTTATCTTCGTTCAGAAGAAGTGGAAGGTGAGCTAACTTGGGAGGTTCC
>JAXHUB010000240.1:0-2330 GCA_034189845.1 Candidatus Cloacimonadota bacterium
AAAACGAATAGGTTATAAGATAAAACTCAATTTTACCTTAGCTACAGAAGGGTTAAAAGCTGTTTGGCAAAGGTTTATACCTGGAGTATGGGGTTTGGCAATAAGGCAGGTAAATTTGGCAGTAGATCTAATTTTAGCTTCAACCTTGGCTACCGGCAGTATAGCAGCTTTGAACTATGGTAATCGGTTGATGCAGCTTCCTTTGGGAATATTTGGAGTAACAGCAGGTGTGGTCGCTTTGCCAGCTTTTTCTAGATATTTTGCCAATAAAGATTGGAACAATCTTTCTGAAGAATTAAGGTTCTCGATTATTTCCCTAATGCTTGTAATGCTGCCTATCACAGCCATTATTATCGGTTTAGGAAATGATATCATTAGGGTTATTTTTATGCGCGGGGCTTTTAACGAAAATTCTTTGACAATGACTAATGCAGCAC
This sequence comes from Candidatus Cloacimonadota bacterium, assembly GCA_034189845.1. Lineage (GTDB taxonomy): Bacteria > Cloacimonadota > Cloacimonadia > Cloacimonadales > TCS61 > JASUTE01. The sequence goes on from JAXHUB010000240.1 coordinate 438, forward strand.
TTATCTTTTACTCTTTGGGATTAGTTTTTTATGGTCTAAATAGACTGATAATACCAATATTTTATGCTAATAAAGATACCAAAACACCTGTAAAAATATCTGCATATATCGTTATCATCAATATTTCTTTGAATATTATATTTATGAAATTCCTGCAGCATGCCGGCCTGGCATTGGCTACTTCAGTTTCGGCTTTTGTGCAATTTTATCTTCTTATAAGTTTTATAAAGAAGAAAATTCCACAAATACGCATACGGTCTATTAAAATATCGATCTTAAAGATTTTGTTTAGCTCAATTTTTATATTTGCTATGCTTACCCTGGCAAATTCATACTTTGTGGTAGATAATTTTTGGCAAGGACTTTTAAAATTGGTTATTTTAGGAAGCTTAAGCCTGTTAGTAATGATAGGATTTATAAATCTATTGCGAATTGAACGAGGCGATGTAATTTTAAAGAAAATATGGAAAAAATTTCTGAGAAAATAAAGCAAAAACTTTCACTATTACCTGCTAAACCCGGTGTTTATCTGATGAAAAATACTCAGGATAAAGTTATCTATGTGGGGAAAGCAAAAGTTTTAAGAAACAGAGTTAAAAGCTATTTCACCAGTGGTAGTTTGGATAACAAAACTAGAAATTTGGTGAAAAATATTGCCAATTTCGATTATATAATCACCAGTTCAGAACAAAGTGCTCTGGTTTTGGAAAATAACCTCATAAAAAAATACAAACCTCGCTACAATATTTATCTACGCGATGATAAACAGTATCCATTCATTAAGGTAACAAAAAATGAGGATTTTCCACGCTTGTTAAAAACACGACACTTGGTGAAAGATGGAAGTAAATATTTTGGCCCATATACGGACGGCCGAGCCTTGAATAGAACTTTACGCACCATGGAATGGATCTTTCCCTTACGAACTTGCAAAAGAGAAATAATTGCTGGTGAAAAGTTGTACAAAAGAGCTTGTATGAACTATCAGATGGGAAAGTGTCCAGCTCCCTGTATCGGAAAAATAAGCACACAAGAATATGCTCAAACGGTTAAAAATGCAATTCAATTTTTAAAAGGCAAAAACCAAGAGGTAATTGATAATCTAAAAGAGCAGATGCAGCAATATTCCCAAAATTCTAAATTTGAAAAAGCAGCTCAAATGCGCGATAAGATAATCAATATCCAAAAAATGAATCGCTCTTCAAATCTATTTTTCACCGACCTGAAAGATAGAGATGTGATAGGACTATATAAAGAAGAAAGTAAGGCTGGTGTTGCGATCTTAAAAATATTGGGTGGAAAGCTTCTAAATAAGCAGATCTATCCTTTAGATAATGTGAAAAATAGTAGTTTGGCAGAAATTATGGAAGCGTTTTTAACTCAGTATTATGCCGAAAAATTGGAAGACTTACCCGATCAGATCATCATTCAACTGCAGCCAACAAATTACTCACAGTTGAACAAGATCCTAAATAATAAATTACATATTCCTCAGCGAGGTAAAATGCGCCTTATCAAGAAAATAGCTCGTGAAAATGCATTTAACTATGTAGAAGAACAGAAATTGAAGCATCTAAGAAAAAGCAACCGCACTATTTTTCCTGTTAAAGAACTGAAAGATAAATTGAAGTTGCAAAAATTACCACGTAAAATGATCTGTGTGGATATTTCCACCATACAGGGAAGCGATACGGTCTCATCTGTAGTGTATTTTGAAAATGGGAAACCGTATAAAAAAAACTATCGGCATTTCATCATGAAAACAGTTTCTGGGCAAGATGATTTTGCTTCTATGAGAGAAACATTAAGCCGTTATTTCAATCGCTTAACCGAAAAAGACCGACCAGATCTAATAATAGTAGATGGCGGCAAAGGTCAACTAAGCTCAGCTCT
>JAXHUB010000241.1:0-2149 GCA_034189845.1 Candidatus Cloacimonadota bacterium
CCACCCAGATATTTCATGAGCAGTGCCTTTCCTTCCATTACCCCCAAACCTCCGGGTGGCGTGCAGTCTTCATCGCCTAATACGCGAGTAGAATCGCTTACTACAGCCACAGTATTGCCACGATTCGAAAGCTGAAAAGAAGCGTTGTTATTATCGCGGATAGCTGTAGAAACACTGGATACACCAGGAGTGTACCAAACATTGAACCAATTGAAACCCAAAAGTCCTGCTTTGGGAAGTACTTGTATTTTTCCCTTATAAAATTTATGAGCTTGAAGGGATAATTCTTTCAAAAATACAGTTTTAGCACTGGCTAACTCTGCTGCAGAAAGTTCTGCTGGAAATAACCGGTCTAAATTTTCTAAGCTAAGATCTAAATTTTGCATAACACCTCTATTTTGCGCGTAATATTTTATCTAATCCAAATACAATAACCAAATAGGCAATGCTACAAATTACCACTATGAAGACAAATCCAACTATGGTGGTATCAACGTCAAAGATATTTAATAAATGTGATATTCCAAATAGCAAAAAGGATATTGCTATCAGCCTACCGATTCGTTTTTTCTTACAAATAAAAACGGTAACACCCCAAAAAAATACTAAAAAACATAGGAAAATATTAAATATAGAAAGCGGCATAATCTTTTCTCCCCAACCTGATTTATCATTTGAAATTTTAATAAAATGGCTTCTTTTGTAAAGTTTTTATTATCAGCTTAGAAGCCTGGTCTATCTCTGACAAAGTTGTAAAACGGCCAGTGGAAAAACGTATGCTACCCCGTGCGAGCCTTAGGTTTGTGCCCAAAGCTGCTAAAACAGGGGAGATCGATTCTTCACCACTATGGCAAGCAGAGCCCGCAGATGCGGCAATTTGAGGAGTTTGTTCTAAAAATTCTTCGGCCAACCAACCAGGGAAACTTAAATTTAAGGTATTGGGTAGTTTCTTCTCCCTGGTTCCGTTTAAGTGTACCTGCGGCCAATGTTGTTTTATTTTTTCATATAGATTTTGACTACATTGTTGCATCCAACTTCTGTTCTCTTCCATTTTTTCGGATGCTACTTGGCAGGCAGCGCCTAAACCTACTAAAGCAAGTACATTTTCCGTCCCAGGACGCAAACCCAGCTCTTGTCCAGCACCGAATATTATGTTTTGTAGTTTTATGTGAGAAGCTACGAAAAGTGCTCCGCAGCCAGGAGGACCATATAATTTATGTCCAGCTAAAGAGAGCATATCCACTTGCATTTTCTTTACATCGGCAGATATTTTTCCACAGCTTTGAGCTGCATCGGTGTGAAAAGCAGCTCCATGTTCATGCGCTATTTTAGCAAGCTGTAAAATTGGCTGGATAGTGCCAATTTCGTTATTGGCATGCATAATTGAAACTAAGATTGTTGCAGGGCGTAAGGCTTTTTTTAAAGAACTGGGTTTAACAAAACCGTAGCGATCTACTGGCAGATAGGTAGTTTCATATCCCAATTTCTCCAGATGTCTGCAGACATTGATAATAGCAGGATGTTCTATTTTGCTGGTGATAACATGGTTTCCCTTTTTCCGATTAGCCATTGCATAGCCAATAAGTGCTAAATTATTGCTTTCGGTTCCACCACTGGTAAATATTATCTGAGAAGGCTGGCTGTTAATTAAATTTGCTACTTGCTTGCGAGCTTTACCCAAAGCTAAGCGCATAGTTTGCCCATACTTGTGTAGGCTAGAAGGATTTCCATAGTACTTTCCTAAAAATGGTTGCATGGCAACCGCTGCTTCTGGCGCTAGTGGCGTAGTAGCATTATAATCCAAATATATCATATCTGTTTTCCTCTCTAAGGAAAAAAAACGAATTAAAGGCTTTGTGACAAGCTTTTTTTAAGAAAAACAAAAACTACTATTTGACATTATGAAAGATTGCTTTATATTAATTACAAAAAATAATGAGGAGTTATAAAAAATGGAACATTTAACAACAGAAACTTTCAAAGAGAAGATATTTAATTATGAAAAGAATAAAGATTGGAAATTTGAGGGTGAATTACCAGCGATAATTGATTTTTATGCAGATTGGTGTGGCCCTTGCAAAATGGTAGCGCCCGTATTGGAAGATTTAGAAAAAGAGTATGATGGTAAACTCAATATCTATAAAGTTAA
>JAXHUB010000242.1:0-2667 GCA_034189845.1 Candidatus Cloacimonadota bacterium
TTTCGTAGAAATCGCCCATGCGGAAGAGAATGAGCTTGTCTTTATGCTTATTCTTTATTTCCAAAAATTGTTTTAACATCGGGGTCAATTTTGCTTTGTCAGACATATATTTTTTTACTCATATCTTTTTATAACAAAAGAGTTGATTCCAGCATTATTCAGCTTTTCTATAGCCTTATCCAATTCTCCATTATCGAATGGGCCTACTGCTACTATGTAAAGAGTTGTACCGTCAACTTTTTTGGGAAAAACAGAGAAATTCAATCCTAGCTGCATTGCTTTTTTACCTTGTTTTTCCGCTCTATCTGGTGTGGAAAAGGCACCAATTTGTAAATATACGTTCAATCCTTCACCTGTAGCTGCTTTACTGGGATTTGGGGAAGTGATGGTACTGAAATTATCTAGCTCAAACTCGACTAAATTCTGTTGTCCCATTTGTAGCATACGTTCTTCGGCTAAATAGCTGTACTGATTATAAGGGAAATCGCGTTTTAGCTTTTTGTAGTCTTGTAAGGCTTGTTCATAATCTCTCATTTTTTCATGGCAATAACCAATTTTATAACGCAAAAGAGGTAGGTTGTTGTTGATGAATCTGGATTGCCGTAGGTAATCTAAATTGGAAAGTGCTTTGTAATAAAGTTCTTTTTTTATATAACTCTCTGCTATAATGAAATACATAGATTCGATATGGCTGTAATAATCTTTTTCTTCTTTATTATCGGAGATAAAATTTTGAGCAGACACTATTGCTTTTTCATATTCACTCAATTTGAAATAAACTTTTGCCAGCCAAAATTCTTTCTGCTTTAAACTGTCATTATCTATTTTTCTAAGATATTCTAATGCTTGTTCGTAATTACGTTCCAGCAGTTCCAATTTTCCCAGTTCCATAAGAGATTTTTGAGCATAAATAGAAGTCGGTTCTTTCCGAGCCGCCTGCTGATAGAGATTTTTGAAATTTACGGGTGAATTTTTGGCCTGCCAGTAAAGCTCTTGCGAACTTTGTGCTGCTAAATTACAAAAAATAATTAACGCAAGATAAAGCCAAAAATTCTTCATATTTTTTTTCTTAATATTCCAAAGGGAGGAACAGGTTTTTTCAAGTTTAGTTTTATAGTTGTGTTTGGTTTTGTGTACACTGTGGGTTGGTTATTTTCATCTAATATTTTATCTACCTTGAAAAGGATGTCAGTTTCCCAGTCGGGAAAAATTATCTCTATGGTTTCTCCTACTTTGAATTTTGCTTTTACTGCTACAAAGGCAGTATTTTCTTCTATATCGGTGATAACTCCTAAAAATTGATATTGTCTGATATAAGCAGAAGATGGATAATATTGTGTGTCTTCACAATTAAATTCATCGAAGAAAGCTTCCGTATATACACGATGACTTATTTTATAGAGCTCTTGCTGCAAGTTTTCGGGAATTGGCTGTCTTTTTTCAATGAAATCTAAAGCTGTTCTATAGGCACGGGTCAAGGTAGCTGTATAGTGAATACTTTTCATTCGCCCTTCAATTTTAATGCTATCTAAACCCGCTTTGTAGATCTGTTTTAATCTTCCAAATAGACAAAGATCTTTGGAGTTTAAAATATAACTGCCATACTCATCTTCTTCCACTGGGAGATACTCATTTGGGCGTGTTTCTTCTGTGAGATAATATTTCCAGCGGCAAGGTTGAGAGCAATTTCCCAAATTGGCACTACGGTTGTTCAAAAAAGTACTAAGAAGACAGCGCCCAGAATAGGCCATACACATAGCACCTTGCACAAATATTTCCAATTCTATTTTTGGGCATTTTTGACGAATTTCTTTAATCTCTGCAAAAGTTAATTCTCTTGCCAAAATTATCCGTTTTGCTCCCAATTTTTGCCAAAATTCCACACTTTTGTAGGAAGTAACATTTGCCTGTGTACTCACATGAAAAGCTAACTGGGGAAATTCAGAAATTAAAATTTGTGCTACTGCTACATCAGAAATTATAACCGCATCTACCCCAATTTCTTGTAAAAAAGCTAAATAGCTGCGTAAGGTGGGAATGTGATTATTATGCACATAGATATTAACAGTAACATAGAGTTTAACCTTGTGTTTATGGCAGTATTCTGTTGCTTTTTTTAGCTCTTCTTGGGAAAAATTATCGCTATGCGCCCGCAAACCAAAATCTTTTCCGGCCGCATAAACGGCATCGGCACCATATTGTACAGCATATTTTAGTTTGGAAAAATTTCCGGATGGAGCAAGAACTTCCATACTATTTACTCATTAATTTCAAAAAATCAGCATTGCTTGTGGTGCTGTCCATCTTGTTACGAAGCATTTCAATGCCATCAGCTGGACTCATATTCTTGAGGAATTTACGAAGAATGAACATGCGATTTCTTTCATTTTCTGTAAGCAGCAGTTCTTCGCGTCTGGTTCCAGATTTTACTAAATCTATAGCGGGGTACAAGCGCAGATCGCTTATGTTGCGATCGAGAACTAGTTCCATATTACCAGTTCCTTTAAATTCTTCGAAAATAACTTGATCCATACGGCTGCCGGTATCTACGAGTGCTGTAGCTAAAATAGTCAGACTTCCTTCTTCCAATGTGTTTCTGGCTGCACCAAAGAATTTTTTTGGTTTATGTAGCGAATTAGAATCGATACCACCGGAAAGAACTTTACC
>JAXHUB010000243.1:0-2030 GCA_034189845.1 Candidatus Cloacimonadota bacterium
AGTAGAACATAAAATAGTTAATTCAGATATTGGGGTAATTACAAATTCACGCCTTGATCATTTGGATGTAATGGGGCCTGGATTGAGAAATGTAACACTTTCTCTGTGTAACACAATTCCCAAACAGGGTGTTTTATTAACAGCTGAGAAAAATATGTTGCCAATTTTAAAACAGCAGGCAAAAATAAAAAATTCTGAATTGATAAAAATAGCTACCGATGACATAACAGATAAGGAGATAAATAATTTCAATTATATAGAGCACAAAGATAATGTTGCCTTGGCTTTGGCTGTTTGTAAGAACGAGGGCATTGAAAAAGATAAGGCTTTGCAGGGAATGTATAAAACCAAGGCAGATATAGGAGCTGCGGAAATATTCAGAGTGAAAATTGAAGATAAACCGTTATATTTTGCTCATTCTTTTGCAGCCAACGACCCTGAATCGACATTTATTCTTATAGATATAATTTTGAGTAGATACCGAGATATAAGGAAGATTATTCTGGTTTTAAATACTCGAGAAGATAGAATATTCCGATCCAAACAGCTGATTGATACGATAGAAAAAATTGAATTCAACAAGCTGCTTTTAGTGGGGCAACAGGTAAAGACCATAGAAAAATATGCATTGAAAAAAGGTGTGGACAATCAAAAAATATTAGCTTTGGGCTGGGTTGCTGGTGAAAAACTCGAGAATTACATGAAAAATAACGTTGAAGCACATAGCTTAATTTTCGGAATTGGTAATATTGGCGGGAATGGAGCAGAGATTTTAGAATATTTTAAAGCGAGGTCTGTATAAATGTTTGAAGTAGCTATAGGTTTAGGTGTATTAATAAGTTTGTTTTTTTTGGAAACTTTTGGAGCAGCTGCCGGAGGGATTGTAGTAGCAGGTTATGTTGCTATCTACTTACATCAACCGATAACGATTTTAGTAACATTGGCAATAAGTTTTGTGGTATATGCAATCGTAAAATTGCTAGGACATTTTATGTTCATATATGGAAGACGGCGCATGGTTATCTCTGTGTTGCTTGGTTTTATTTTGGGTTGGGTAACCAGGAATTATGGACTTCTGGTTAATTTGCCTACAGATTATGCCGTAAATGTAATTGGGTTCATAATACCAGGTCTTATTGCTAATTCAATGGAAAAGCAGGGAATAGTGAAAACTTTAACAATATTGATAATTGCTGCTGTTGTAGTAAGGTTGTTATTGGTCATTATTTTTGGTGGAGAGCTTATAAATTAAGGAAGGTAATATGTTTATTCCCAGTTCTAAATCGAAGTTAAGCTTTATAGTTTTGGCAATGGTAGCTATTATATTATTTGTGTGGGTAGAGAACAGCCGCATAATTTCCCAAAAAAAATATTACGAACCTAAATTGGAAGCTGCTAAATTGATGCAGAAAGCTGAGAATATAATTAGAGAGTATCAAGAACAACGGGGTTATTATATTGATGAAGAAAATGATCCAAATAATACGGGGCTTATTGGTGAAAAAGAAACTCTAATAACAACAGACAGAGGTAGTTTGCGTTCCAAATTGACTACTTTGAATCCTAATTTTGCTGCTGTTTTAGTACAATATTTCAAAGACGCTGGCCTGCAAGCTGGCGATAATATCGCAGTTAGTGTAACAGGTTCTATGCCGGCTTTGAATATTGCATTATTAAGTGCTGCTGAAGTTTTAAATTTAAAGGTAAAAATGATAACTTCAGTAGGTGCTTCCATGTTTGGAGCCACCGACCCCACTTTTACTTGGTTGGATATGGAGAATTTGCTTTACGAGAATGGCATTTTTAATCAAAGAAGCATTGCTGCTTCCATAGGTGGTGGCAGAGATTTGGGAAGAGGTTTGAACCGTAGAGGGAGAGAATTGATAATGGAAGCTGTTGCAAGAAATAATGTTCCTTTGATTCAAGAAAACAGCTTGGAAGAAAATATTAAAGCTAAAATGGAAATATTTGATAAAGCTTGCCCAAATGATGGGTATAAATTATATGTGAATATAGGTGGCGGACTTTCC
>JAXHUB010000244.1:0-2884 GCA_034189845.1 Candidatus Cloacimonadota bacterium
CGAATATCCCAGAAAAGTAATGGCCTGGGATTGCCGAGATGAAGATGGATTTTATCTAGCAAACGGGGTTTATTTCTATAAGATTATCGCAACCAAAGGTAATAAAGAGATAGAAAAAACAAAGAAAATGGCAATATTAAAATAGGAAATAATGATGAAAAAATTTATTTTAATACTTATAACATTGTTCGCTTTCTGTAATTTATTTGCAGGCAGATACGCAGGAGATTTTATGTCTATTGGCGCTGGAGTTAGAGCTCTGGGCATGGGTGGAGCCTATAGTGCAATAGCCAATAATGGAACAGCCATATATTGGAATGCTTCTGGGCTTGGCCAAATTAGGGAACCACAAGTCGAAATAATGAGAGCCTTTTTATACGAAGGCTTAGCAAGTTACGACAATTTCAGCTATAGTCAACCCCTACCAAATGATGTTACTTTGGGAGTTAATTGGACTCGTCTAACAGTAGATGATGTTCCTATTTATAAAGAAGAATATTTGGTAGGAACCACGGTAGACCAACGAGCCACTAATCCTGAACTGCAACTACCTGGCAACCCTGATGGAACCTTTACCAGCACAGACGATCTTTTTCAATTAGCCTTTGCTAAACATATTCATTACGACCTGAATATGGGTTGGGTTTTTTTTAAGATTCCTTTCGACCTCTATTTCGGAAGTAATTTAAAATATATTAACCGCGAGCTTGAAAACAATGTCGGCACAGGCATAGGATATGATTTTTCTCTTTTAACAAAAACAAGTTTAGCTTCCCTTTTTGATATAAAATGGATGGGGGATTTCTCTGTCGGATTGAACTTCCAAAACTTGGGTGGTACCACAATTACTTGGGATACAGAATCGAAACATGAAGATGAAGTACTTTTCAACACTAAACTGGGGTTTGCCTATTTTCATCCTCTTCCTTTCTGGAATAGTGAAATTATCATAAGCAAAGATACAGACTATGTGTACAATCGTACCCACCACTATGGACTAGAATATAATTACAAGAAACTGGTCTCATTAAGATTCGGTTATTATAATGTAAACAGCGATGAAAGTGACCAATTTTCTGCTGGACTTAGTGTAAATATTTATGACTTTTTAATCGATTATGCTTTCCTAACTAATAATTTGGGAAATACAAATAGAATTGGATTAAGAATAAATTTTTAAAAGGGGAATAACATGAAAAATGGTTTAATTTTAGTTCTTATCCTCATCTTTATTATGAGTTGTGCTGGAGAAGACACTTTAGGAACAGACACGACTCCTCCTGAAGAGCCGGTTATGGTTCCACATTTAGGAGATACAGGAGATATAGCTGGAGATGAAATAATAAATTATAGTAACTACTCCGGGTATGAAAATAACGGAATAGATGCAGTACCAGAAGATAACTGGATAAAAATTCAATGGGAATCACTGGTAGATAATGATATAGATTACATTCAGATTCTACGTTTTAACTTACAGCAGCAAACTCCAATAAAAATAGATTCAGTTTCTTACACTACTCAAAATCATTATACAGACCAATTCCAAAACTACGACACTGCGGTGAATAAAAATTGGTTTTATTATATTACAGTATATGATATCGCTGGGAATTACTCCATTTCAGATACTACCTGCTATAGACTTATCGATAAGCCTCAACTGTTAAGTCCGGCAAATTATACAATCCATAACTCAGGTGAACCGCTTGTATTTGAATGGGATGAAAATACAGAAGCGCTTACCTATCGTTTGCTAGTTTTTAAGAACGATTATGAGCTTCTGTGGTCACATACGCCTACAGATCATCCTGGTGGTACAAATTATTCTGTAGAATATAATGGTCCTGATTTGAGTGATTATGATACGTTAATTTGGCGCGTAGATGCATTTGGAAACACTTTATATGAAGAGTTAAACAACACCACTTATGAAATATTTTCTGGTTCGGAATCTCAGGTCAATACTTTATTTATTCAGCAAAAATAAATTTGCTTGACCAGATAATATTTTGATATATTTTGGAAAAATAAGGGAGAAAATATGAAAAAATTTATATTATTTTTGTTATTAGTCGGTTTAAATAGCATGGTTTTTGCTCAGGATAGCGGCACATCATCTTCTTTTGTTCCGGGATCTGCTTATTTATACAGCGGAACTTTGCAAGAAGCTGAACAATTAAAAATTAAAACTTATATATGGGGACAAGTAAGAAAACCGGGATTATATATAGTTCCAGATGATACCGATCTTCTTACTTTATTATCATTGGCAAATGGCCCAACCGAAGACGCAAAATTAAGTAAAGTTAGAATAGTGCGTATTATTGAAGGTGAAGAAACTATTATGTGGGTAGACCTGGAAGAATACCTGGAAACAGGGGATAAAGAATTGATTCCAGTATTAAGACCTGGCGATACTGTAATGGTGTCCGGAACTGTTTTTTATGGATTAGCGCGCTGGGCTGATTTCCTTTCCAATATTGCAATTTTTATTAGTATGTATATAACAATATCCAATCTATAGAGAGGTAATATGCAAAATCAATTTTATGAGCAACCAGAAGAACAAGAGATAAAACTAACAGACTATTTACATATCATTAATCGTTATAAATGGTTAATTCTTACTTTATTTATATTAATAGTAGCAGCAGTGGTTTTATATACCTATAATTCACCAAAAATATATTCGGCATCTTCGACTATTATGTTAGAAGAAAAATCATCAGAGAATTTGCTTTTTTCTTCCGTTACCAACAAAGCTACTTCTATAAATAATTATATTGAAATTTTAAAAAGCAGACCAGTAGTAGAGGAAGCTTATAATACTATAAGAAATTCAGAGATTTTTCCCGAAATTCCTTTGAACCCAGAAAATCAT
>JAXHUB010000245.1:0-6092 GCA_034189845.1 Candidatus Cloacimonadota bacterium
TTCACCTACTGGAACTGTGATCGGTTCGCCAGTATCAAATACTTTCTGGTCACGAATCAATCCATCTGTTGAATCCATAGCAACCGTTCTCACTTTATTTTCCCCCAGATGCATCTGCACTTCCAAAACTAAATCGGAAGAATCTTCACGCTCTATTTTCAAAGCATTGTGAATAGCAGGTAAATGTTCTTCGGGAAATTCAACATCAACCGTTGGCCCGATAATTTGGATGATCTTTCCTTCTACCATATTAACCTCTTATAAATAATTTTCATTTAAGTGCTTCTGCGCCAGACGAAATTTCTATGATCTCTGTTGTAATACTTGATTGTCTGGCTCTATTGTAACTCAGCGTTAATTCACTAATTAAATCTTCAGCATTTTCTGTTGCGGAGTCCATAGCAGTCATACGCGCTCCTTGCTCTGCCGCTGACGATTCCAACATAATTCGCCAAATTTCTACTTCTATATATTTTTCGCCCAATTTATCTATTATCGTGTCATCATCTGGTTCATATATAAAATCTAAAGTTGAAATACTGTCATCTTCTTCAGGAACAATTGGTAATAGTTGTTTAATAATGATATTTTGCTGTATCGCTGATTTAAACTCGTTATACAAAATATCAATTTTCCCATACTCTCCATTAAGATATTTTTGCAAAAGATCTTCTGCTATATTTTTGGAAACAGAAAAATCCATCTCATTAAAAAAATTAAGATATTTTTCAGCTATGTTCAGGTTTGTATTCCTTCTAATGAAATCATACCCCTTTTTGCCTATACAGATAACCTCGGTGTTTTTGTGTTGCTGCAAATAAGTTATTGCCTCTTTTGAAATAAGAGAATTAAATCCGCCACACAAACCACGGTCGGAAGTAACAAAAACAAAAGCATTTTTGGAACTATTCTGATTAGGATACAGCAGCTGATGTTCAGTGAAAGTGTTCTTTAATTTAAGGGTACGAAGCATTTTGTTTATACTATCGGCATAGGGACGTGCAGACATAATCTTTTCTTGGGCACGTCGAAGTTTTGCTGCCGCCACCATTTTCATGGCATTGGTTATTTGCCTAGTACTTCTTATGCTTTCAATACGGTTTTTAATATCCCTGGTATTCCCCATATCTCCTCTAGAATTTTTTAATTACCTCTTCACACACTTTTCCCATCTTTTTTTCTATTTCATCATCAATTTGCTTTTCTGTAATACTCTTCATAAGATCTTTATATTCGGAATCTAATGTTGAATACAATTCTTCTTCAACTTTTTTTACTTTATCCAATTCGATATCATCTAAATACCCTTGGTTTGCCATAAAAATTATAAAAATTTGTTTAGCTATAGGTATTGGTGAGTATTGATCTTGTTTAAGAATTTCTGTTAATCGTTCTCCGCGACGAAGTCGAGCTTGAGTAGCCTTATCTAAATCGGAACCAAATTTAGAAAAAGCTTCTAATTCCTTATATTGGGCTAGATCTAGTCTAAGTTGCCCTGTAACTTTTTTCATAGATTTTATTTGGGCATTACCACCAACCCTAGACACGGAAAGACCTGCATTTATAGCCGGGCGCACTCCAGAATAGAATAATCTGCTGCCCAAATAAATCTGCCCATCGGTTATAGAAATAACATTTGTGGGAATATAGGCTGTTATATCGTCTGCTTGAGTCTCAATAATTGGCAATGCTGTTAAGGAACCACCTCCCATATCATCATTTAGTTTAGCAGCTCTTTCCAAAAGACGTGAATGCAGATAAAACACATCGCCTGGATAAGCTTCGCGGCCTGGTGGACGACGTAGTAATAGCGAAAGCTCACGATATGAAACAGCATGTTTGGAAAGGTCGTCGTAAATAATAAGCGCATGTTTCCCTTTATCTCGGAAATATTCGCCCATTGTGCAGCCGGCATAAGGTGCCAAATACTGCAGTGCTGCTGCTTCTGATGCTGATGCAGCAATAATAATAGAATATTCCATAGCTCCATAACTTTCCAAGACTTTTACAATCTTAGCTATGGAAGATTTTTTTTGACCAATAGCCACATAAATACAGATTACATCAGTTTCTTTTTGATTTATTATGGTATCGATGACGATAGCTGTTTTTCCAGTTTGCCTGTCTCCGATAATCAGTTCTCGTTGACCGCGACCAATTGGGATCATAGAATCAATAGCCTTTATTCCAGTTTGCAAAGGCTCTTTCACTGGTTGTCTTTGAATAATTCCCTCTGCTTTGCGCTCTACCGGCATTGCTTCTTTTGTTTTTATCTCTCCCTTACCATCGATAGGATTGCCTAAGGGATCTACAACTCTTCCCAAAAGTTCTTCACCAATGGGTACCTGCAAGATTCTTTTCGTTCTTTTAGCTACATCGCCTTCTTTTATCTTTCTTGATTCACCAAATACAATGCAGCCCACATTATCTTCCTCCAGATTCAGAGCCATCCCCATAACTCCGCCCGTAAATTCAATCATTTCGCCAGCCATAACGTTTTCCATTCCATAAACACGGGCTATCCCATCTCCTATTTCAACAACTTTACCCGTCTCAGCAATGTCTATATCAAACTTAAATTTATTGATTTTATCTTTTAATATCGCGCTGACTTCATCTGGTTGGATCTTCATTTTAACCTCGTTTTTTAGATTTCATATTAACAAATTTTATTAAATTATTCTTAATAGAACCATCTATACGCAAAGATTCAGTTTCTGCCATAAAACCACCGACGATCTTTGGTTCTATAACTAAATTTAGAATTATCTCCTTCTGCAATATCTTTCTCAGTCTTTCCACAATTATATCAATCGTTTCCTGTGGATGTTTATGGGCTACCTTTAGCGTAACCTTTTGCTTATTTTGTATAGAAAGAATGTGGTTTTCTATCTCATCACAAATATCTGGTAGAATTTCTACTCGATGTTTATGAATAAGAACATGAATAAGATTTTTCCAGATTTGCTTGAACTTCAAATTTTTGCATAGCTCCTCGCCTATCACTTTTCGTTTAGAAAAAGATATAAGCATAGAATCAAGTATTTTCAGCTGCTCTGGAATTTCTTTACATATTTGCTGCAAACTGCGAACATCATCGTATAGCTTGGAAAATTCTTTTTCATCTATTAGTTTTAAAATTGCACGAGAATAGCGTTGAGCAATAAGCTTATGCTTCACTCTTACCTCTTTCTGACAATATCTTCTTCAAGATTTCATCATCTTTTTCTTTATCGAGCTTTTTATTAATAAATTTTTCCGATAAAGAAGAAACTAGTTCAGAAAGCTGGGACTCCAAGTCTTCCAAAGCCTTTTGTTTTTCATGCTTTAGTTGTTCCTCAGTTTCCCTTAATACTTGCTTCTCATGCTCTTTGGCTTTGGAAATTATTTGTTCTGCCTGTTCTTCTGCTTCTCGCTTTGCCTGATTTTTAAGCTTACGGATAGTTTCTGCTGATTCTTTCAGCTCTTTTTCTTTTTCTTGAACCAAAGCCTTCGCTTTTTTCTTAGATTTATCAGCCTCTTCCATGTCGCTGTTTATTTTTAATTGGCGTTCTTTAAGGAAATTATTAATAGGCTTATAGAGAATTTTGTTCAGAATAATAAGCAAAAGAACAAAATTAAGCACTACAATGATGAGCGAATAATCAATACTAATCATAACTACTCCAAAATTTGAACTTGGTTACACTTTGGTTATAAAAGTCCGATGTTTATCGTGAAACATTCTTACAAAATTAGGTAGAGAATATGAGCAAGAGTGCCACAACCAAAGAATAAATACCGGTTGATTCCGATACTGCCTGTCCAACCAGCATAGTTCTGGTAATTAAACTGGCATTTTCAGGACTTCTAGCAAGCCCCTCACAAGCCTTACCTGCCACAAAACCTTCACCTAAACCTGGTCCTAAGGCACCCATTCCCATACAAATACCAGCGCCTAATAAGGCTGCTGCGCGTGCAATCATTTCTTCCATTTTTTCCTCCGTAAATTATATTGCAAAAATCAATAAAAACGCTACCACTAGAGCATAAATAGCTGTTGATTCCGAAACTGCGGCTCCCAAAAACATATTTTTCATGATAGCAGAACGCTCTTTGGGATACCTGCCTATCATATCATTTGCCCTACCAGCTACATAACCAATAGCTGCACCGGGGCCAATCGTTCCTAATCCTACAGCAAAGCCAGCACCAATAAAGGCTACCGACTTTAGAATAATAGTGCCAACAGCCGCATCGGCCGGTTGATTTGGTGTAGAATAAAGAAGTAGAAGAGATACAACCAAAGCAAAAATAGCATCTGTTTGCGCTAAAGCCTGTCCGATAAGCATATTCCCGGTTATGGCATTACTTTGTTTTGGCATACGTGCCAAAGATTTACTTGCTTGGCCACCAGCATACCCAGAACCGAATCCTGGCCCTAGTGCTCCCAAGCCTACCGAAATTCCTGCTGCCAATAATGCTGATGCTCTGTACAAACCTCCACCCGGATCGGTAAACCCTCCAAATATAAGTAACAGGGCCACCACTAGTGAAAATATAGCACCAGTTTCTGTAACAGCCTGGCTCACTAACATTGAGTTAATAATAGTATCGTGCGCTTTGGGTTGACGCATAAAGGAATAAGTAGCTTCGCCAGCTGTATAACCCTCGCCTAAGCCAGCACTTACAGAAGCTATTCCAACCCCTAAGCCGGCCCCCAAATATGCTGCAATCTGTAAAATTGATTCCGATATCATAATTTCTTACTCCGCTATTTCTACACCTATATAGGTAAGAGCCAACATAGTGAAGACAAAGGCTTGCACCGTACCTACAAATATTCCAAAAAATAAATTTAGCCCAACCGGTAATATGATATATTTAACTAAAGATGATACAACCAAAATAATAATAGCTCCACCCAGAATATTTCCAAATAAACGGAAAGAGATTGAAACAGCTTTTGAGAATTCGCCCACGATATTTATTGGGGTCATTGGTGGCAACGGTTGTGTGAAATCCTTTAAATATTTGCCTAACCCTTTTGTTCTGATGGACATGTAATGCACTACCACTATAGCTATTATCCCCATTCCTAAAGGAACATTTAAATTTCTTGTGGGCTCCATAAATCCTGGAATTGGAACTAGCCCTATCATGTTACATGTCCATATAAAAATGAAAATTGTAACGATATAGGGTGTGAAGTGTGCTTTGCTTTTACCAAGCGTATCTTTAACAAAATCTTCAAAGGTAGTATAGAGTAACTCAAACAGAATTTGAGGTTTAGAAGGTTTATCAAATAGTTGTTTTTTTACAAGAAAAGCCAACAAAAGCAGTAATAAATCAACAATTAATAACATTCTAAGAAGCTGAAAAGCGCCTATAGCATTTTCTTCCCCGAACACATTTGCAAAAAATTCGTATAGCTTAATGCTACCATAAAATTTGGGGGTGATTCCATGTTGCTTGGCATACATATCTGGCTGAAATTCTTCTGTGATCTTCTCTTGCAAATCATGCTCTTTAGCAATGTTTTGAAATACAAACTGCCCGTCTTCATCGAAGCCAACTTGCAACTGCTTATTTAACCCGCTTGATAGAGCTACTAGGATGACTTCAATCACCAAAAAAATGAGTAAATATGTACTGACCTTTTTTTTCTTTTCAGCCATTGCTATTCCTTAAAATATTTGTTGGTTCTAATAGCCTGAAAAGCGGCATTAATATAAATTGCTAATTGGGCAGATAGCATTCCTAAACCAAAAACTAAAATATTTGGTTTTATAAGTATAACAACTAGCACCGCATACACAACAAGAACCAAATACCTGAAATAGAAAGACTTAAAACCCTTTAACCGTGCCTGGTTCTGATGTAATCTAAATTGCTTGCGAGCTTCTCGGCTCATCCACCAAAAATTTATTCCACTTATCAAAGACCCAAGAATCCAACTAAGACCTTCCTTGAAGAACACCAGCAAAGTCAAAAATGCCGGAATGTTTGTCAAGAAAATAATAAAAAGAATCCTATTCACTAATTTACTGTTTTTCATAAAACCTCATTATGGTTCTATATACTGTGAAACCACCGGTGAAAACACCTAAAAC
>JAXHUB010000246.1:0-6078 GCA_034189845.1 Candidatus Cloacimonadota bacterium
AAACCTTTTCTGAAAAAAAGGTCTTTATTATAATAAAGAACTCTTACACTTTTATTGAATGGAAAAGAAAGTAGTTTATCATCTATTGTGTTACAATCAAGGAAAACTGAATAAAAGTCATCTAGATCTTCCTGATCAAAATTGGGGTCTTTTTCTATAAAATGCTGCATAGGTCTTAGAACATCTCCTTTGGCCATATTCGTTGTCCATGCTTCAAAAGCTTGAGCTATCTGTGGCTGGTTACCAGATTGTATGGAAGCCATCAATTTTTGGGAAAGAGCTGTGTAATTTCCCATGTTTATGGAAGTGACATGTATATCTGGATGGGTTTCGTTAAATTCATCTACAAGTTGAGCTAACGCATCTCCCAAGGGACCACCCATAGCCTGCCAGAAAATTATTTTGGTAACCTTTTCTCCTTGAGCTTTTTTTGAGGAACATCCTACTACCACCAAACTTAGCATTATGGTTATTATTAAAATCTTTTTCATATTTCTTCCACTTTCCTAAAAATTTTTGGCATTTTATCTCCTTTACTAAGCAAGTCAATAGATTTTTTACTTGGTAATATTAGAGGTGGTAATTTAAAGAAAAATTGACATTAATACTTATTTAACTAATTTACAAAAACAAACAATAATTGTGGAGTGCAAATGAGTAATAGGAAAAATTTTTGGAAGATATCATCTTTTCAGATACTAATAATGTTTCGCAGAGGGCTATTTTATAGTTTTTTGTCTATTTACCTGCGTTATATTTTGGGGCTTTCGGTTACAGAGACAACACTTTTTGCAACCTTGCCGATGGTCATCAATATAGTATTCCAAAGTTTTATTTGGGGAAATATATCCGATAAGTTTCAGAAGAGAAGAACTCTTATAATCTTGGGTGAATTTTCGGCGGCAGCGGGAACAGTTCTTACCTGGTATTTTCATAGGTTTTATTTAGGTGGTCAGGAACGAACTGCAGGATATATCATCATAATTGGCCTAACTGTTATCGAGATTTTTTGGTCGATGTCAAATTTGGGTTGGACAGCGATAATTTCCGATATATTTGTAGCCAAAACCAGAGCAGCAGTAAGAGGCAGTTTAGCCAGCATTGGTGGTATGGGTAGGATCTTAGGTGTTTTGTTTGGAGGATTGGCTTACGATGGCTTGGGCATACATCCTGAAGGTTGGGGTTTTGAAAGTGGTCTCATATTCTTTGTGGCAGCAGGAATTATGACGATATCTAGCATCCCTATATTTTTCTTACCAGAAGGTGGAGTTAGAAATAAAGAGGATATGCAAGAAGAAAAAAAGGATAAACTCCTTAGTCCAGAAGAACGTAGGCGAAGAACAAAACTGTTTATATTGTTTATTTTTGCGTTAGCATTTATAAATTTTGGAAGAAACTCCATTGCTACAATAAAAGCTCAATATTTTACCTTGGACGAAGGAATGGCTTTTTCGTCCCGTATGCTAAGCTATATAGTAAATATGCATTCTTTGGCGATAATAATATTAGGACCATTTGTTGGCAAAATGGTGAAACGAATAAGAGAACATTGGCTTCTTTTTGGAGGTGGATTAATAGCATTTATTCATTTGCTGGGTTTTGCATTTTTAAAATCCACGCCGTTAATATTTTTCATGAATTTTTTGGGAGGAATGGCTCATGTAATAATTTTAGCATCTTCCTATGCTGTAGCTTCTATAATGATTCCACCATCCAAAAGGGCTAGACTTTTTGCAGTGTATAATGCAACCAATTTTCTTAGTTGGGGTATAGCCGGAACTTTTATTACAGGACCTGTGGCAGATCTGCTGATGAAGCATGGCTATGCCTCTCTGCAAGCCTACCGCTGCTCGTTTGTAGTTGCTTCTTTCTTGACTTTGATAGGACTTGCATTAATTTTTGTATTTAATATTAAAGAAAAAAGGATAGAAAAGGTGAGAAGATGAATAGAATAGATTTTTCGGAAGCGATAAAACACGTAAAAAATCCAGCTAAAATTACCTTAGCAATAATGAAAACTCCAAAAGACAATTTTAATATGATAACCTTGGAATGGTTTATGCGCACTTCCATAAAGCCAGCTATGTTTGCTATTTCCATAGGTCATACTCGTTATTCTTATGAATGTTTACAGCAAACAGATAGTTTTAATCTATGCTTTCCTTCTGCTCAGATGGCATCTACAGCAAGAATTGCTGGTTCAAAGTCGGGAAGAGATATAGATAAGTTCGAAGTTATAAACGAACAATGGTTTCCTGGACGATTTAGAGGGTTGCCAGTATTTAAAAAAGCAGCTGCTAATTTTGAATGCGAGATCGTTACTCAGGTGAGAAGTGGAGATCATACTATTTATGTGGGTGAGGTAAAATACAGTTGGATAGAGAAAACTAATAATGAAATTTTAACGTACAAGAATTTGTAGGGAGGAAACATGATTCGTTATTATATGCCAGTTGAATTTTATTTTGGAAAAAATGCGCTTGTTGAAAATGGAGGGAAGTTAAAGCAATGGGGCCAAAAAGCCATAGTGATTACAGGCAGAAGTTCAGCCAAAGTTTCGGGTGCATTAGATGATTTGACTACAGTTTTTGAACAAAATGGTCAGGAATATACTATTTTCGATAAGATTAAGGAAAATCCCTATCTTACCACAGTGAAAGAGGGAGCTAAAAAATTACAAGATTATGAAGCGGATTTTGTAATAGGAATTGGTGGTGGTAGCCCTATAGATGCAGCTAAGGCGATTTCTGCTTTAGCATATAATAATTTGCAGGGAGAAGAAATATATCAAACCAAGAAATACATTAATGGTGCATATCCAATTATGGCAATTCCAACTACTTCCGGAACTGGAACAGAGGTAACTCCGTACAGTGTGATAACCAACAAAGAAAATGGAATAAAAGCTGGATTTGGTTCTTCACATATCTTTCCTAAAATTTCTTTTATTGATCCCAAATATACTCTTTCTTTACCATATAAGGTAACTAAAGATACTGCTATAGACGCACTTAGCCATCTTCTGGAAGGCATCTATTCCAGAAGAAGGAATAAGGTGAATTTTCCTATTATAAAACGAGGGATAGAAATTATTAAAGACAATTTAGCCATATGTTTGAATAACCCTAAAAATTTAGAATGTAGAGAAAAATTGATGTTAGCCTCTACTTATGGCGGAATGGTAATTTCTCAAACTAGCACCACTATTCAACATTCCATAGGATATCCGCTAACATCTTCGTATGGAGTAACGCATGGTTTAGCCAATGGGTTAGTAATGAAACATATCATGGAAAAGTTCTATCCTTATTTGCAAGAAGAGTTGGATGATCTTTTTGCATATTTGGAAATGAGCAAAGAAGATTTCTATGAATGGATAGATTCTTTAAACTTAAATGTAGGCGTAAAAATTGAGGATTGGTTCATTGAAGAAAAAGTAGAAGAAGTTTTAAACAGCCGCAATATGGCATTGAATCCTACTGAAGTAACAGCAGAAGATATTAAAGAAATATACAAAAAAATACAATGAGCTTAATGCCTCTTGTGCCCAGCTCAAAATCTATTTTAAATAGGGTTTTACTGATCTCTACTTATCTGAAAAATACTCTTATACTACAAAATTATTACCCTTGCAAAGATAGCGAGACTTTTTTAGATAACTTAAAAAAACTAGGGTTTGATATTTCAATAAAAAATACTTTACTAAAGATAACTCCACCTGAAAAAATAAAATTGAAAGCAAATCTTTTTATAGAAGATGCTGGTACAGTTTACCGTTTTCTTTTGGCAAGGCTTTGTTTTGAAAAAGGCGGTAAATACATATTTAAAATAAGTAAACAATTACAAAATCGTCCCATAAAGGAATTGGTACAAGCTTTACAAGAGCTGGGTGCAAAAATCGAAAAAAAAGATGAATCATTTTTTATTGAAGGTAAAATTTTGCAGAAAAAAAATGTGCAAATAGTTTCACAGCGTTCAAGTCAGTTCGTCTCTGCACTTTATTTGCTAGCTCCTCTTGCTGGTACTGGCTTCAGAGTAAAAGCTGTGGGATCAAGGGTATCTGCTTCTTATTTGATAGTCACCCAAAAAGTTTTACAGGATTTTGGGATAATTTTCGAAAATGATAGATGTAGTAGCGCTGATCTGAAAAATCCACACTACTACTATTTAGAGCCCGATTATTCTGCACTTGCGTATTTTTGGCTTTTGGGAAGCTTGAACGATACACCAATTTACACTGGTTATAGTTCTTCTATACAACCAGATAGCAAGTTTTGGTATATTTTAAAAAAAATGGGAGCAAAAGTAGTTTTAGAGAAAAATACAATTTCTTTGCAATATAAGCAGATTTTGGGAATTGATGTAGATATGGAAAATACCCCTGATCAGGTACCAAGTTTAGTTATTGCTGCCTTATTTGCAAAAAAAATTACAACAATTTCTCAAATAGACCATTTGAGATATAAGGAAAGTAATAGAATAGAAAATCTTATTTTTGAATTGCAAAAAATAGGCGCTAATATTAAGTACAAACAAAGGCGACTGGTTGTTTATCCTTTAGCAAAAGAACCAAAACCAACTTCATTGGAGTCGCACCAAGACCACCGACTATATATGAGCTTCAGTATTTTAAAGCAAGTTTTCCCTCAATTACAAGTAACTCAGAGCAGTTGTGTGCAGAAATCATTTCCCAATTTTAATAAAGAAATAAATAAACTGAGAACTTCATTAAATTTTTCCAAACTAAAACGATCTTTTGTGTATAAGCTGAATGTAAACAATTCCACTACTTAGTAAAAATTCGAACTGTTTAAATTTGTTTTGCAATATATTTTCTTGACATCCTAACTTATAAAAAACTACAAAAACATTTATGGAAAGAAATAAAAAAATTGTAATTTTGGCTGGTGGAAATTCGGAGGAAAGAGAAGTTTCTTTGGAATCTTCTAGGCAGATTGCCAAAACACTTAAAAAATATCAAATTCATATGATAGATCCCAGTAGCTTCAATAGCTATTTATTGATGGTGGAGAAAATAAAGAGCATAGATCCTTTGATTGTTTTCAACGGTTTGCATGGAGCCGAAGGTGAAGATGGGAGAATACAAGCCTTATTGGAATTGGAGAATATTCAGTTTTCTGGTTCCAGATTCCGGGCGAGTGCGATTTGTATGGATAAAATTATAAGCAGACTTCTTGCTAAATGTATTGGAATTATAGTTCCTCCTAATATTGTTTTACACAATAAGAAAAAGGCTGATCTTGATAAGATAATTTCAAAAATATCTTTACCTTTGGTAGTGAAACCAAACGATTCCGGCTCCTCTGTAGGAATAACTATCGTACAAAACAAATCAGAGTTAAATTCATCTATCGAAAAAGCTTTTGCATACAGTGAAAAAGTTATCTGCGAAAAATATATTACAGGAAGAGAGCTTACAGTTACCATTTTGGATAATAAGGCATTACCAGTGGTGGAGATAAAACCCAAAACTGGCTGGTATGATTTTACTAACAAATATACTCATGGAAAAACGATTTATGAGGTACCTGCTAAGCTGACTTCACAAGAGAAGGAAAAAATACAAAGACAATCATTAAAGATTTTTAGAAAAATAGGGTGTAAGAGTTACGGGCGTGTAGATTTTCGTTATGATGGGAATAATTTTTACTTTTTGGAAGTGAACACATTGCCGGGGATGACGGAACTTAGCTTAACTCCTATGGCAGCAGCTGAAGCGGGATTAGATTTTGAATCACTTCTCGAAAAAATAATCGCTACATCCCTTGACTAAGAAAGAGGACTTTATGAAAAAATATTTAATTTTTTTGATAATTTGCATTCCTTGGTTGCTTTTAAGTGATTTTTATCCATATAAATTGGAATTTAACATGCAGCCACCATTTATGAACAATGCTACTTTTAATGTATTCCAGCCTTCTTTTTTCGAAGATTACGACCAGAATACACCAGAAAGCCAACCTCTGCTGTTTACTATCAGCATTCAAAATATTTCAGCAGAATTTATCGATTATGAAATACTATTTGTGATGAGATGGCGTGATCTTCATTCCGATG
>JAXHUB010000247.1:0-4189 GCA_034189845.1 Candidatus Cloacimonadota bacterium
GGACGTCTTGTCGAGGGGTCAAAAGAGACGATTGATTTAGATTTTTATCTTAAAATTTATGAATATATTCCGCTATCTTTTCACTCTATAGGAAGAACCAGAATGGTTATCGGCAATCTTTTCCGCCAGTTGTTTGGTACCATTCCACATAGTATCGTAGATTATTGTAATCTGATTTTCCTGATAGTCATTTGCCCATTGAGAATATTTTTCAACAATCTGCATGGGGTTATCTCGCCAAATCACACCGTGGCTTGTAGCAATAATATCGATTGGTAAATTCAAAGAGATAATCTCTTCCAATTTCTTTCTCAAAAAATTATTGAAAGGTGTAAGAATATTGGCATAATATTTAATCGCTTCTGAAAATAGTTCGCACTGGTCTACCAAGTCGTTGAATAACTTTTCTGTGGCATAATGCTGTCCAAAAGCATCGTTACTAAAAAGAATGTTATCTTTCGTCATATAAGTTGCCATGCTGTCTGGCCAATGTAACATCTTCATTTCCACAAAAATTAGCTCTTTGCCATTACCAATATCTAGTTTATCACCAGTTTTCAAGACATTGAAATTCCAATCTTGATGATATTGACCTTTAAGTGATTTTACCGCATTTTGTGTACAATAAATCGGAGTATGAGGAATATGTTTCATCAATTCTGGTAAAGCACCGCTATGGTCCACTTCTCCATGGTTGGCAATGATGTAGTCGATTTTGTCCAAATCGATCTCTTTGTTAAGTTTTTCCACAAACTCTTTAGCAAAAGGAGCCCAAACTGTGTCGATAAGCACATTTTTTCCTTCTTTTATTAAAAAGGAGTTGTAGGTAGAACCTTTGTGTGTAGAATATTCATCTCCGTGGAATTTTTGAAGCTCCCAATCAACTTTTCCTACCCAAGAAACATTGTTTTTTATTTTCATTATTTCCTCCCAGTTTATAATATCTTCCCAGCAATCGAGATTACGTTTACTTTGATCATTTTAATTATTTCTGCTTGTTGCATCGCTTTTTCTACGATATGTTCGATGCCGCCACAACAGGGCACTTCCATTCTTACGATCGTTATGCTTCTAATATTCTGATTTTTAAAGATTTGCGCTAACTTGTCAATGTAAGTTTCCAGCCCATAATCTAATTTCGGACAAAAGTTTATAACCACTTTCCCTTCCATAAAACGATTATGGAAATCGGCAAAAGCAAAGGGCACACAATCGGCAGCTATAAGTAAATCTGAATTTTGAAGATAAGGAGCATTGGGGTTAATTAAATGTAGTTGCACAGGCCACTGCCGCAATTTGCTAGTAGCAGGTATCTCCGTTTTAGCTGGTTGGGAAGTTTGTGGCTGCAACTTCTGTGGTTTGGTGCCGGTACAGCCGTCAGTAGGACAACTTTCTTCATCCACTTTGGGAATAGGAAGACCCTGGCGTAATAAAATTGCCAGTGCTTGCTCGAAATACTCCTGCTGGTCATGATCGCGCAGATGTTTTAAATGAGCTTTTATAGTATTTGGCCCAGCTTCTATGATATTTTCCATTACTTTGGCTTCATCGTAAGCTTCAGCTTCACGGGTCTCCACCGAAATCGCATCCTCTGGACAATCCCCGATGCATGCGCCCAAGCCATCGCAAAAAAGATCGCTTACCAGCCGCGCTTTGCCATCTATAATTTGCAAAGCACCTTCTGGACAACCCGGAATACATTTACCACAGCCGTTACATTTGCTCTCGTCTATGGTGATTATCTCTCTTTTCATTTTTCCTCTAAGAAAATAGTTTTGGCTGTCGGTTTTGGCATTTTAATCACCAAAACCCGTACCAGTTTTTCTGTTTCATTGTAGATGCAGTGTACAATATCTTTCGGACTCTCTACCAGATCATCGGGCTGCATCTGCTGCTTTTCTTTTCCAACCATTATTGTGGGATTTCCCTCTAACACATAAAATGCTACATTCACTGGGGTTATATGTGGTTTCAGCTTTTCTCCAGCTCCCAGCTGCAAGTGCATAATCAGCCCTTCCGGCATATCGTACATCTTTTGGGAAGTAATCCCATGTGGATTATTCATCTTATTTTCATCATAAAAATTTTTTACCTTCATCTTTCCTCCTTTTAGGTACCCTAATACCTATTTTTTCACAAAAAAATATTACTTACCGACAAAATCACTTAACTTCATGTTTTTAAAAGTTTCATAAATATCCTGGGAAATACGATTCAATTCTTTACTAAAGATACAAGTTTGGAATGCACAATGCACTTTGCCAAAAGGACACCCACCCAGCTCTACATCGCCATCTATCACCTGAAAGATATCCCAGAAAGTAATATCCTCAGGTTCTTTGTTAAGCTGGAATCCCCCAGCAGGTCCGCGCACCGATTTTACCAGCTTAGCTTTACTTAGTTTTTGAAAAACCTTGGCTAAATGCGCCTGGGAAGCATGCAATTCCTCTGCCAAATATTTCACTGAAAGCCTTTGCGGCTGCTGGCGGGCAATTAGCGCCATACCATGCAAGGCCAGCGATGCTCCTTCCGATACATTTACCAAACTCATATTATTCTCTCCTCTATTTCGGTATTCAAGTTCCCAAATGTGTATTTCGCTGTCAAGCTTTTTTTTATTCTAGTTAAAAATCGTAGCGCAGCTTCATATAAACCATATCATTCTGATCGTACTGACCAAAATTTCCTCCTTCACCGTAAAAGAGATCAATTCCCAACCTTAGATTCAAACCACTGGAAAGTTCATAACTCACTTTTGGCCTAACAAGAGCATCTTGTTCATTTATCCCATAATACCCAAGAAAGCTAACTTCTATTTTTTCGTGGTGATAAGTATTGCTAGCCTGAAAAGTAATTGTGCTGGTATATTCATCGTTAATTATTTTAGCAGAATAATCCATAATATATTCCTGGATAAACTGCCAGCTAACATTTGCTCCCCACCAGCTATGATCGTATCCTACCAGATAGTGAATATAATCTCGTTCAGCAATTCCCTGGGCAGCCATATCCTGGGCAGCGAATTTTTTATCGAAATAATAGGCAGCTTCACTGCGAATCACTGCACCTAAAACGGATTTTCCCAAACTAACTCCTGCCAATGGCAAGCGATGATGCTGCGGTTTTATTAAAATTGAGTCATCAGGCTGTGGATGCATATGCTGGGCTGGATTATCATCCCAAATATAGGCTGCTATCAGTTCATAATCCAGCGAACTACCCAAATAGGAATATTTTATACCAACTTTACTATTGGTAAATTTGTCTGTTACTTCGCGGTTAGTGTTATCTATCTGCACAGGCTGGATAAAGTTGTTTGTGTTAGGAAACCAAATCGAGCTGGAATCTGGCAGGACAGTAGGCTGAAAAGTAGGTAGCCAAACAACTTCTAAGGTTGAATTGCCGATGTAGTAATCCAGTTTCACTGCATTTACCCCCATTCTAACTTCTTCGAAATCTGGTAAAATGAACTCAGTAAGATCGCGAGGTGAGATAACATCTGTGATAAAAACCCCGTCTGCCTTACCCCAAATAATCTGCTGCTTACCCACTCTCAGATCAAATTTATCGAAATAGACATCAGCATAAGCCTGCCTTAAAGAGATTTGCAAATCATCTTTCAGGTTATTATAATCTAAATTGGGGTTAATATAAAGTTCAAATTTCACCATGCGGTAATCCAGCTTCAAATTAAAAGTATTTTTTTGCACCGAATATCTATAGTCTTGTTCAAACAAGCTTCCCATATAGGAACGCAAAAAGCCATGCTGTACAACTGAGCTGGTAGATGAATAAATACGATGAACAAACTAATCATAGTTAATATTTTTCTCATACTTCCCCCATCTGCTAAAGTCCTCTTCTCATCATTCTTTCGGTAAATTTATTGTCGTCTATACCAGTATTTAGGGTTACGTTTTCCAATTTCATGATGGTTTTGTGATCTGTTTGCCTATTATGCATTTTTGAATTGGTAATTATCCAGCAATCCTTTATCAGTTTCACTTCTTCTACTTGCAATATTTTCAAAAGGTCACCGTCTTCATCATAAAATTCCCTTTTTTGGCCAATCCATTTATCCTTCACAACCCAAGTAATTGTTTTGGAGTACATATAATCTTCCTTTTTGGGAAGACTTTCCACCACATAGCAATCTTCGCCATTGAATTTCTCCTGACGTAAAATTTTG
>JAXHUB010000248.1:0-3223 GCA_034189845.1 Candidatus Cloacimonadota bacterium
CTGTAGCTTTCTTAAATTTTTTCATATCACTACCCTCTTTTTTATTTATTTTGTTCAAGCATTTTTATTTTAATTTTTTCGTCAACCTATTCTCAAGATGCTTATAATATCACTTTTCCAATTAAATGTCAAAAATAAAATTATAAAATTACTGTGTTTTTTAAACTAATTTTTTCTGGACAATGGGAGCTGGTTAATATAAAAAATTTTGGCGATTCTTCAACTATTAAACTTCCAACAGTTTTTACTATTATTTTTTCCAATACGGTTTTAAGTTTTTAAATTGATTAGGTAACTGTTTACTATTGTCTATTTTACTCCGTAGTTCTTCAATTTTATTTCCTATTTGTTTCTGTTTTTCGGCGGCGCTGAGAGAGTGTAACTTTTGCCAAAAATACCAGCTTAGTAAGTACTGCTGTTCTTTTTCGTAGATCTGTGCTAAACTATGTAAAATTTGCTTCATTTCCTTGTGCTCGGGATAATTCTGGTAGAGTTCAATTAGCATGTTTTTGGCTTTTTCATAGTTTTCCAAGGAATAGTTGGCTATATAGGAAAAAAAGAGCGCATCTTTCCTATATAATGAATCTGGATGAGCTAATATTCTATCTAAATATTTGTCTGCAGCGCTGTAATCTTTTAGGAATATCTCATTTACAGCTAATTTCTTAACTATCTTTAGGCTATCGGTATAAACAGAATCTTTCAGTAAGCTACGGTAGATGTCATTAGCTTCTTCGTAGAGATTGTTTTCTTCGTAAATTTCGGAAATAAGAAATAGAAGATCATTGCTTAAGGAATCTGAACTTGTTTTTGAGATAACAGAAGAAATTTTTTCGATAGCTTGAGTTGGTTCAATTTTTTTTATTGCCTGATTATATTGTTTTAATGCTAAAACATGCAACCCGTGTTTTTTGTTTTTTGTAATAATGTTGGCTAAAATATCGGAAGCTGTATTCCACTCTTTTTTCCCAATATAAGCCAAAGCCTTAAAATACTGCAGCGAATCTTGATATGCAGATTCGAAATCTAAGGAATCCACAACACTAATTGCCAGGTCGTATTCGTTGCGATTCAGATAAAATTTTACCAGTTCCAGTTCATAAGTATTTTCTGGTAGGTAGGGATATTGAGCCAACAGAACTGTAGAAAATAGTATGAATACTAATGCAATAATTGTTAGTTTGTCCATAATTTCACTAACTGCGGCAAGATTTCACCTGCTTTACCCTGGTGAAACTCGTCTATAAGTTTAACATTTTCTGGTGGAACTAAATTTACTCCTACCGAGAAAACACCAAATATTTTTGCCAAATGTAAAAATTGTGCGGCAGGGTATACCACACCACTAGTTCCTACAACCATGAAATAATCTGCTTTACGTAATTTAGATTCAATTTTATCCAAATAATACGGCATTTCTCCGAACCAAACAACATCTGGGCGCAGTTCTCCTCCACATTTTTCGCATTTAGGAATAGTATCAGATAAGTTTATTTTTGACATCTGAAAATAGCTGTTGCATTTATTACAAAAGCATTTACGAAGTGAACCATGCATCTCTAAAACATTTTTACTGCCTGCTGCTAAGTGTAATCCATCTACATTTTGGGTAATAAGTGTGAAATTTTCCTGCAAATACTTCTCTAAATCGGCTAAAGCATAATGTCCAGCGTTTGGTTTCACACTTGCCAACTGATTGTAGCGGGCTTTATAAAAACACCAAACCAATTCTGGATTTTTTTTAAAACCTTGCGGAGTAGCCACTTCTTCCACATTATGGTTTTCCCACAAACCATTGTTATCTCTAAAAGTTTTTATTCCAGATTCAGCACTAATGCCCGCTCCGGTTAAAACCACCATTTTGTTTTCTTTTTTTAACTTTATTTTTGATTCCATGTTTTCCAAATAAAATTTTTTAAAAATCTTTTCAAGTAAATTATAATAAAATATGAGTATAGAAATTATCTTTGTTAAAATAAAGCTGTGCTAGTTTATGAATAATATCTTTGGAAACTTCCTGCAAACGTTTATCTCTGTTTAAGTAGTATTCGTAATTTAGACCAATAGAAATAAGGTTGGAAATTGTAATTGCTTGATTTAATAAACTTTCATCTTCTTGCAATCGTTGACCACGAATGTAATTTTTAACTTTTTGTAGTTCATAATCGCTAATTTCATCTTTTTGTAATTTTTTTAATACTGTTTTAATAGTTTTTAGCGCTAG
The DNA here is from genome assembly GCA_034189845.1 of Candidatus Cloacimonadota bacterium. Lineage (GTDB taxonomy): Bacteria > Cloacimonadota > Cloacimonadia > Cloacimonadales > TCS61 > JASUTE01. Next base: position 2,225 of record JAXHUB010000248.1, read on the forward strand.
CTTTTCATTTTTTTTATCTACAATTGCTGCTGCTGCCCAATAACCGAATTTCTTATAAGCAGAGAAACTAAAATCTACAGAATACGCCAAACCTCGTTTTTCTCGCAATTCGTTAAATAAAAGTGAATCTAAATCACCTCCTAAAATTTCTGAGAGAACATAAAAAGCTGTGTTTTCTTTTTGTTGGCTAGCTGAACATGCCCAACCACCTATCTGTATAATAGATTGCGAAATTTCTTTCTTTGTCTTTTTATAATGCATTTGTTTATTACTTAAAATAGCCTTCTGCTCCGAAATTACTCCTGTGGAACTAGTTGTTGATAACAATCTGTTGCAAATATCGCCTATTTCATCAAAAGCGATATTGCCTACAATAGCTAGAACCATATTTTGCGGCTGATAATATTTCCTATACCATTTAAGAATACGACTTCGATTAATTGCTTTTAAAGAAGTTTTATTGCCTTGCCTATCAACAAGGTTACTTTGTTTTCCGAAAAGTAACTGTCTCCAAAGTTTATTATTCAATTGAGTCGGATAATCTTGGATTCTATTTAAATTGCTAATATAAGTTTGTTTCAGGTTTTCTATGTGTTCACTCGGAAAGGTTGGATGATAAATAATATCTTGCATAAGTTCTAAAGTGGTAGGCAGCATTTCTCGAAAGCATTTCAGTTTTAAGGTCGTTGTCTCCATATGCGGTGTTATTCCCAAATTAATTCCATTTGAACTGCAGTATTTCACCATTTGCTGGTAATTTCTTTTTTCGTTACCATATAGCATGCTTCCAGCTGTAAGTAAATTCAATCCTCGTTCTTTCACAGTTTCATTTAACTGTGACACTTTGTAGGTAAGTGAAACTCCTACTGATGGTTTCCCTTTTACCTTTTTCATATAGATCTGCAAGCCATTATCCAAAGTTAATCTTTCTACATCAGCGCTTACTTTCTTTCTGTAAACACCAGAATTTTGTATGGAAATAAATTCAGTGAGTTTATC
>JAXHUB010000249.1:0-8359 GCA_034189845.1 Candidatus Cloacimonadota bacterium
AAATTTGTTTTGTAAGCTGGTTGAGGAATATCGTTAGCTGTTTGTCCATATTCCAAAGCACCCATATCGGTGACAGTTCACACATAATCGGAAACAACTATTTCCAGTTTTTGCCACTGGTATTGTTCTATGCCAGCATCTACACAGGGAGAATTTTGGGTAAGAGAAAAATCTTTATTCCATTCGGGTGCTTGGTAAATGTTGCCAATACCGGCAAAATCACCATAACGGTCGTAGATAAAAAGCAAACTATCTCGCTCGACATAATCTATCAACCTGGCATTTTCGAAAGTATCATAATAATTGCTTATCTTTTGGCCATTCAGGCGGTTAAAAATAGAAAACCCCACCTGGTTTGCTGCAACAAACAACAAGCTATCACTTATAGCAAGATCATGGGCAAATCCCCCTGTTTCATAGTAAGTATCTACCTGTAACACACTATTTGGTTGAAACGGTTCGTTCTGCTCGGCACGCACAAGCTGCCAGAATTATTAAAACAAAAAACAAATATTTAACTTTATTCATATGGACCTCTTTTCAATGTTTAACGCATTTTTTATTCCAATTTACTAATCCTTGAACAGCTTCCTACATTTTTTAATACACAATCCAGATTTATTAATTTTGTTGTCTTGTAAAGGTAAGAAAATTGTTGACAGCTTTAACTTGGTATTTTGTTATTACACAACAATACAAAAATTTTAAGGAGAAATTCTTAGAAATTCTGACAAAAACAGGCTTAACAGCAAACGAGGCAAAGACATATATAAGAGCCCTTATCTGCTACCCTTATCACCCAGAATATTAAAATAAACCGCTCCAATATTTACGGAGTTTTGGATAGTTTGAAAAAGAAAGGGCTATGTCGTGAAATTGAGGGCAGTGTAAGACAGTATGTAGCAGTAGACCCGGAAATTGCCTTCGATTTTTTAAGAAATGAACTGCAAACCAAGATAACTTCACTAGAAAAACTCTCTAATGATTTGAAATCTTATTATAAAGCAAATAAAAATTACTCCACGCGTGAGACAATAAAGATATTGCATAGCAAGGCCAGCATCACTCAAACTTTAGAAGAGCTAGAACTGAAAGCAGAAAAAGAAGTTCTAGCTTTTTGTAAGCCTCCCTATCTTATGAATGTGGACAATTTAGATACTCTGAATATCCCCCAGCGAGAGAGTCCGAAAAAGGTGTAAAATATAGAGCTGTGCATGAATTTGAACCAGAAAATTTCAAACCTTTTTTACACATTATGAATGGTCCAGTTTTTGGGGGGAACGTCAGGTAAATGCAAATGTTTCCAGCTTTTCCAAGATAAAAAGAATAAAAGAACAGCCAGAACCTTTCAAAAAAACGCCTATGAAAAAGATAAAAGGCTATTTGTATGTTTAGGAAGAATTACGGACAGATTGCTAATATGCCAAAGGACCCATAAATCTGTCCCTACAGTCTAAGAGGTCTTGATTAAATAAGCAATCGTTCGGCTTCTGCTATTTTTGTTAAATCGAAAATCACCAAAGCCAGCTCTGGCTCATCGTGGGCAGCCGAAAAAGCTAGGGTATTACCTAACATTTGCTTCCAACTACCAGTTATACCAGCAGATTCATGCACATGTCCGTGCAAGGTAAGCCGAGGTTGTTTTTCTAAAATAAAATCTTTAATGGCAATACTACCCACATGTACATCCAGCGGGGCATAATCCACCATTTGCCCATCTAAAGCAGCACGATCGAGCTGGGTTTTGTAGGGTGGGGCATGAAAAAGCATTATCGATTTTTCCATATTATGCGCTTTAGCCAGATGCTCTAAATCTTTTTTTATAGTTTCATATTTTATTTCTTTAATCTTTTTGGGAACCGAGCGAAAGCCTTCCAATGGTGATACGCATCCCACATCCACAAAACACGAAACATCGTATTTCTCCCAATCTTTGAATAAAAAAGGAGTGGGTGGCACATAAGAATAGCCGCAAACTTCAAAACTTTTGAGCTTAGTCCATTTTTCGTTGATATATTCTAGCAAACCTTCTTTTTCGGCTTGCTGCAGGAAAATTTCACTGGAGCGGGGATCATCGTTACCTAAAATAACCAGGAAGCGAGGGTATGAAACTCCGAGTTTATCTTTTAATTTACGCAGTTCAGAAAAAAAGTAATTTTCCAAGAAAGTGGTGGTGGTTATTTCACGTTTTTGGAAAACATAACTACGTTTTGGAAGTAGGTCTCCGCCCATAAAAACAGCAAGTGGCTGTTTTTCTTCTATCTGTTGGAAAAGTTTCTGGTAGCGGGCCAGTTTGCCGTGCAAATCGCTAACAAAGAAGCAAAAGCTCATTTTCGGTAGTCTTTCAGTAGCCTGGCTGCATCGGTTACAACGCCTATTTTTACGGCAAAACTTGTTTTGTTTGCTATATCTTCATCGGTTATCAGGTGGAAATCTAGCAAACCCCCGGTTTCGTAGCCGGTTTTCAACTTATTGATCTCTGCCAGGCACAAGCTGTAACCTTGCAACCAGGCAGTAAGCTGTTGTTTTTGCTGTTCGGTGGCATCTATGTGTAGCAGCAGGTCGATATCGCTGGCGGGGCCGGCTGAAGCATTTTTTGTACTTCCAAAAAGATAGATAACCTTAACCCCGAATTTCTTAGCTGGCAGTTTCTCACTAATTTTTTCTGCCATGGTTTTGCGCCAGCGCCAATGGCTCTCGGAATAAGGATTCAAAATCACTTCCAGCTCTTCAGGCGATTTAATATCCTTGGAAGGTTTTTGTAGATAGGAAGCGATCTTATCGATATCGGTATTTTCTAAAATACTTAATATTTTGCCCTCACTTTGCTGTAGGAGCTCAATCTTACTGTGAGCTGATTTCCATTCCTGAAAAATTTCTCGTAACCGGCGGTGGAAAAAGTAGTTACCTAGTTTTTCAGCAATGGTATTTAAAAGTTTTTGCTCTTCTTGTAAAAATGGGTTATCATCGTCATTTTTTACCTTTTCCACATAAAAAACTTCAATTTTTCCAACTTTTTCGTTGTCCACTGTTATATCGGCTTTTTGGAACCAACTGGTTTCGCGAAATCCTTCCGAGGTAACACAAGTTCCACGGTAGCAAATACGTGCTTTGCATACATCCACATATTGCCAACCCGGATGTATTGCTTCCAATAAATTGGTAAGAACTGTGCGTAAATCGGAGCTGAAATCTTTTAGGATCTCGTCGACCTGATAAAGACAATTCAGCTCTTTCGCGCGTTCGGTTAGCTGTTTTAAAAGTTTTTTCATTTCAAAAGCATCATTTTTCTTATTAGAATATTTCCATCGAATTGCAAGGCGTAGAAATAAGTACCTGAAGCTACTTTATTCCCAGAATTATCCTTCCCCTGCCAGGTTAATATATTTTGTCCAGATTCAATCTTGTAGTTTTTCACAAGTTGACCACGAGTGTTATAAATTTTCAATTCTGCTTCTGTGGTTTTATTGGGTAGATTGAAAGTGATAGAAGTTTGTGGATTGAAGGGATTTGGGTAGTTGTTCATGGCCATAGTAGCAGGCACATCTTCTTGCTGGGTACTGGTTAAATCATATATCTCTTCCAACATATCTTGGTTGTTGTCGCTAAAATTTATATAAAGCTGTTGCCAGTCTGTTTCTGGGATGGCAGTGATAAATTCAACTGGTTGCGAATAATCTGGCAAAATTGGCAAAAATTGATAGTAATTTTGGGGTGATTCTGGTAAGTAGGAACGTGCGATCAGTGGAAAATTCTGTTGGGCATCGGAGTACATAAGCGAAACAAAGGTGGTGTCGTTTTCTATGTAGGAAGCGATGTCGTATATTTGGGGAACAGTATTTTCTGTTGGTTCCACTACATATGCTTCAAAGTTCAGAATGGAAGGTTTGCCCATATCATTAATTACATATGTACCTTGTAAACTGGCAGTGTTTGTTAAAACAGAAAATAAAAGTGAATTATAAGAATTTGGCCATTCCCCGAAATCTTCATCATTTACCAAATCCTGAATATTGCAACTCATAAAAAGTAAGTTGCCATCTATTTGATATTCTATATTTCCGATTCTTTGAATTGATTCAATACTTTGCTCGGTAGGATCGATTTTGTAAAGTCCTGGGGTGTAGGTAAGAATTTGTTGATAGCTAAGGGCATAGGCCACAGAATCGGGTGCTTCTGGGTTAATTATTCCGGCTGTATAAAGATAGAACTCATTTGGTATATAGCCGCCACTATCGGTTGGGAAGCCGCCACCATTATTCTTTAACACAACGTAGAATTTATCTTCTGAGTATGCAAAATATTGTTGGGTAATATCCAAATTTGTTGGTATCTCATCCACAGGGTCAGTGGCTAGTAGGCTATGTTCTTCCAAGGGAAGGGGAGAGATATCTTCCAAAACAGATTTTGGCATAAGTGCAACTAGTGTATCGTGCACGCTTTTAAAACGAAAACGAGCTGGCTGGCTGGGATCTCCTACATTAATTTGTCCCTGTTGAGTGAACCCGTACTGCGTTTCCATAGGATAGTAATTCCAGCTATCTGTTTCCCAAAAATATACACCGGTTTCAACACCTGGATAGTCAATCGTTTCGCAGCGCAAATACAAGGTTGAATCTTGAGTGTAGGCACTATTTCTTATATTTTGCCATACAGAGATGTCTTGAGCGCATAAAAATGTTAAAATGGATGTAAAAAATAATAAAATTAAGTCTTTTTTCATAAGCTGACCTCCTGGCAAAAAAGTTGGCGGATTAGGTTGAATAAGTCAAGAGATTTAATTACCTCTAACTGCTATAGAATCTATTTTAGATAAATATCTCACAAAAAGTTAGATTATCCATTTTTTCTTAATATTGTAGATGCTTAGTGAAAAAAGCAGTGATATGAAAACAACTAAAATAACAATATTAGCCAAGCTCGGCAGCAGGGCCCCGTCAGTTATTGTTGATCTTAAAAGATCCACACCGTAGGTTATTGGAAGTAGGAATGAAATTGGGCGGATAAATATTGGCAGAGCAACAACTGGTACAAATAGTCCACACAAAAATATCATTGGGAAACGGAAGAAATTGGAATAGGTTTGAGCCTCAAAGACTTCTTTAGCCGCAACAGAAATAAACAAGCCTAACATTGTGGAAACTATAGAAAGTAAAATTACTCCGGTAAACAGAACTAAATAATTCGTAATTTCCAATTTGAAATACAAAATAGATAATAAAATTGGGATGAGACTATTGAAAATTCCAAATACAATTGCTCCTGAAATTTTTGCGAAAACCAGGCTTTCTATGCTTATAGGAGCTAAAAGTAATCTTTCGAAAGATCTTGATTTTCTTTCAAATGTTATGGTTACAGCAAGCATAGAAGTTGAACCAAAGAGTATTGACATTGTTACAATCCCAGGGAATATTTCTTCTATATTGAATGCTGTTTTAGTTTTCAGGAACATCATAAGCATCCAAGCAAATGGAAAAATAATGCCCCAGCTGATGTTGGGTGGTTTCAGGTAGTAGTTTTTCATATCTTTTAATAATATATTCCAAAAAGGTATCCATGTTTTCATTTTCGTTCCTTCTCCTTTTTCATTATATTAGCTTCTATTCCAGTAAGTTCCACGAAGATATCTTCCAGGCTTGGTTTCATTACCTTAGCTTCGATTACTTTGAACCCAAGGTTATCTAAATAGTTTATAATAGGTACGATATTGATGTTATTTTTACCACTGAATTCGATGGTAGTTTTATTATGAATCCAGTTTTCCAGGGAGGGAAATTTATTAATTAAGTTTTCTGAGAGTTTTTTGGTGTCGAAATTTTTTGCTGCGAAAGAGATTTCTATTCTATTTTTATCTTTGGTTTTCTCGAGCATATTATCTTTGGAATCCAGCTCGATTATTTTACCGGTTTTAATAAAAGCAATGCGATGGCACAATCTTTCAGCTTCTTCAATGTAATGCGTGGTTAAAAAAATTGTTGTACCGTTTTTGTTTAGCTCTCTTATCAATTCCCTTATTTGTCTCACCGTTGCTACATCTATGCCGGTTGTGGGTTCATCCAAAAACAGAATTTCTGGTTTATGCATCAAACCGGCAGCTATAGTTAACTTTCGTTTCATTCCCTTAGAATATGCTTGGAATTTACGATTTCTAAATTCTGAAAGTGCGAACATATCTAGAAGAAGGTTGGCTCTTTTTTTGCGTTTCTGTTTTTTCATGCCATATAGAGCACCACAAAAACATAGATTTTCGTAACCGTTCATTTCTGCATAAAGGTTGCTTTCATCTGCTACCACTCCTATAAGGCTTTGTGCTTTTTTCATATTCTTGGTTACATCTTCATTATGATAAAATACTTTTCCAGAGCTTATCTTTGCCATTCCAATAAGCATGTTTATGGTTGTTGTTTTGCCTGCTCCGTTGGGACCAAGAAAACCAAATATTTCACCTTTTTGCACTTTGAAACTGATATCATCTACCGCAGTGAAATCACTATAATGCTTAGTAAGGTGCCTTGCTTCTATTATATTTTCGTCCATTTAGCCTCCGAAAAAAGTCAGCCCGATATTGTGAACAATTCGGACTGACAAGTTTTATTATTTCTTGATTTTACTTTCCATGTAATCAGCTTTCTTTCTCAATAATTCAACACATTTTTTTATGTGTTCACTATTTTCTTCCGAGTTTTCCTTTTCCAGGCAACAGCATTTGATCTCCTCTTCATTAAGGCAACCACAGTTGTGGTGTTCATATTTCTCTTTTTGTTCGTGTTTCTGGCACATATTTTTCCTCCTTTATATTAGTGCATTAGCATATAACGATATAAAATTTAAAAAAAATTTAGCTTTGCCAAAATTCGGTGAATAATTTCATTATTTTATTTACTCTAGTTTTATTTAGGGAATAGTGGATATTCTTTGCTCTTTTCTCTCTGGAAACTAAATTTGCTTGTCTTAGTATGCGTAGATGCTGTGATACAGTGGATTGAGAAACATCTAAGCGGCACGTGATAGCATTCACGCAAAGATAATCATTTTCTAATAGCAGTTTTAAGATTCGCAATCTGGTGGGTTCAGCTAATATTTTCAGGTTTTCGGAAATTTGTTCTGTTTGGTTCATTTTAATCTTCGCAGTCGGTTGCTTCCTCTTTTAAAACAGGTAGAAAGTTTTGTGGGTAAAGAAGCTTCGGTTGCGCCAATACTGTCTTCAGGTGGTGCAATGACCAATTACCTTCATGGCGGCCGATGCCTTTCATAAAAATGGGGAAATGAACAAAAGACACTATCTTGCCATCAATAACAGCTGTAAATTTTTTATCGATAACAACAGCAAAAGGGAAGTGTTCGGAAGGCAATCCTATTTCTGCTATCAAACCGCTATTTTCTTTTTTATCGATGTTAAAATATTCAATCTGATAGTTTTTCTGAAAATCTGTAAGTAGAGATTTTACCTTTGCTAATACTTTCTGGGACGGTTCCTTCTCTTTGTAAAACACAGATACTGTTGGCTTAGCTTCTTGGGCAAATATGCTTAAAAAGAGCAATATCGCAATGATAAAAGCAATCTTGTTTTTAAAATTCATCCTTTCTCCTCTTGCTAAGAGATGGTTTTGATGATATATAAGTCAAGAAAAAAGTGGATACAAGCGAAACCCTTTGCTTGACAAAATGTACTTAATTTTTGCATTAATTCTTAAAAGGAGCGATTATGGAAAAGGATATGAGTAAGTATCGTAAAGTAATGAAGAATAATGACTGGATTAAGAAAAGAGAACTAACTGATCAGCAAAAAGGTATTCCACAACCACCTTTGGAAAAACCAATTTCAGCTGATAAAACTGTGATAGATCTGCCAGAGGTGAAATATTTGGAATTTGATATCAGTTTGAATCGAGCAGTTTGGAACAGGCGCAGCCGGCGCAATTACAACGATAAACCTATGACTCTGGCGGAACTTACCTATTTGATATGGATGGCAGACGGCGTGAAGAAAACGATTAAACGATTTGATCACTCTTATGCTACCTTACGTACAGTTCCTTCTGCCGGAGCCAGACATCCTTATGAAACCTACATAATTGTTTTGAACGTTACCGACCTAGAACCGGGAGTTTACCGATATTCTGTCTTGGAACATAAATTGGTTTTAGAAACACAACCAGAAGATTTAGTAGCAAAAACTGTGGAAGCGGTGATTGGTCAGACTTTTGCGGCCGAAGGCAATGCTGTTTTGGTGTGGAGTTGTGTGCCCTATCGTGCTGAATGGCGCTATAGCTCGGTGGCTCATAAACCAGCGTTATTAGATGTTGGCCATATCTGCCAGAATCTTTATTTAGCATGTGAAGCTGTGCAAGTGGGAACC
>JAXHUB010000025.1:0-7554 GCA_034189845.1 Candidatus Cloacimonadota bacterium
GCAAGCCCGCCTTAGCAGGATATTCATTAGCTAGCGCATCAATGTAGTAAAGCTTCATTTCTACTATTCTATCTACATAGTCTCGCAGTTTTTTTACAGTATCTATATTAACAAAAGAGCGCATATCTATTAAACTGTATAGCGTCACGAATTCAGATAGAGTATAGTTTAGCTCTGGTGAGTCGCTGGAAACAAACATAATATCTTTTTTAATTTTCTCGGGTTCTTCTAAATATTTAATTGTTGTAGAATCTATAACCTGATGAATGATTTTTACATTGTATTTTGTTTTTAAAGAGTCCAATATATCAGCTTCTATTTTACTTTGATTTTCCTGCAGCAACTTCCTTCTAATATCGGGAGTAGCTTCTTCCAGGGTACCAGCCTTGTAACTTTCTTCGTGTTCACGGTAGTATTCAAGTATCTCATCTTTGGAAAACTGTGTGTTATCGATAAGATCTCTTTTGTACCTTTGGAAAAGAAATCTGGTTTTTTCCCATTTTGTTCTTTTTTCTACTTCAGGATCATTTTGTAAATTGCGATCTATTGCTTCAGCATAAAACAGTTCTTCTGTACACATCGTATCTAATAGTTTTTGTTTTCCTTCGTTCGTCTCATAACGCTGTCGGTAAAAAGAAGGAATTTTTTCCAATCTTTGCTTCAGTAACTCTTTGGTAATTTTACCGCCATCGTATTCTGCAATTATAACCTGCTCGGATAATTCAGAGGCCATAAGGGAAGACAATAATGTCACACTCAATGCTAAAATAGCTAATGTTGTTCTAAACGAGTCTCTTTTCATTTCTTTCCTCCAATAATTCTAAGTCTCACCTTTCAAAAAAAAATTGACTATTTTTAAAGTCAAGAAAATAAATGATCAGCTTTTTCTGTTTAAAGCTTATTCTAAAAGAAATAGGGACGATTTATGGATTTATTTTCAGAAGAATTGATAAAAACCGATTATCCAGCTATAGACAAAAAGAGCTGTCTAGCTGAAATGACAGAGTTTTTGTACGAGAATAATGTCATAACATCTCAGACAGATTTTTATAATGCTGTACTGGAAAGAGAGAAGATAATGTCAACTGGAATCGGTCATAAGGTAGCCATACCACACGCCCACAGCAAAGTGGTTAAGGAATTCAAGGCTGCAGTTTATCTGCTTGACAACGAACTCGACTTTAATTCCATTGACGGAGAGCCAGTAAAACTGGTAATGATGTTGGCTGTTCCAGAAATATTTCAAAATAAATATATGAAGGTTCTCAGCAAAATTTCTAACTTTTTGCGAAATGAGGAAAAGAGAGAAAAATTACTTTGTGCCAAAAACGCAAAAGAGGCACTTTTAATATTGGAAAGTATGGAATTGTAATATGAAAAAAAATATAATTTTGTTAGTCTTTATCACGTTTTTTATTCACTTAGGAGCTATTAATGAAAACGCTGGGACTAGCGGGTTTTCATTCTTTAAGATAAGTTATTCAGCCCGAGCAGCTGCTCTATCACATGCCTACACAGCATTGTCAGATCAATTAGATGCTGTGTTTTTTAATCCAGCAGGATTAACCCAACTAAAACAAAAGCAAGTCAGCGCTACCTATATGAGCTATTTCGATGGCATTAATTGTGGTTCTGCTGTATATGCTCAACCCTTGAAAAATGATTACTATATGGCTGCCTTTACCCAATTTCTTACAGCTTCGGAAGATAGGACATTGGTAGATGAAAATGGAAATTATGCGGGTACAGACGGCTCCTTTGGTGTCTCAGAATTTTTAGTTGGAGCCTCTTTGGGTAAACATTTTAGTGATTTGGTAAATGTAGGAGTAAACCTAAAAATTCTTCAAGAATCTATAGATAGTAATTCAGCAACAGCTGTTGCAGTAGATTTTTCAATTTTGCATCAAACTACCAATCAAAATCTTAAAGTTGGACTAACGATAAAAAATATCGGAAAACAACTTAGTTATTACTCAGATGAAAAATATGAAGAGAATTTACCTCAGGTTTTACAAGCTGGCTTCAGTTACCATCCCGATCCAAAGGTATATATCAATTTTGACCTTTATAAACCTTTAGAATACGATTTTTCCGCTTTAGTTGGTGTAGAATATCACCTGCATCATATGTTCTGTATGCGAGCTGGCTATAAATCAAACAGTTCCGACTGGAAAATGGAAGGTGATTATGATTCATTTGCAGGAATTTCAATGGGATTCGGGTTGAACTGGCAAAACTATAATTTGGACTATGCTATAAATTCTTATGGTGATCTGGGATTTGTTAATCAAATAACTCTAAGATACAATTTTTAAATGAATTAGCGGTTGTAAAAAAATGAGTTCTCCCAGTGATTTTCCAAATAAATAATTAGACAACTAATAAAGTTTTATATTTTTTGACTGGATTTAATGTAAAAAGTTGGTATAAAATTATGCAAAACAAAGATTTTTTATTCGAACTAGGTGTAGAAGAACTTCCAGCAGGATATATAAAGCCTGCTTTGGATAAACTGGTTAATTCCTTCCAAGACCATTTAAATCAGTATAATTTAGCTTATAAAAAAATTATTCCCTTCTCCACTCCCCGAAGACTTACTATAATAATAGAACAACTGCAAACTCAGCAAAAAGATCAAACTATAGAACGAGTGGGACCTACCACTAAGATTGCATATAATGAAGATGGATCGCTTAGTAAGGCTGCAGAAGGTTTCTTGCGTGGTGCTGGTGCTGGGCCAGGGGATCTTTATGAAGTCGATTCTAACAAAGGCAAAAAAATTGCAGTTAAGATTAATAAAAAAGGGGAAAATACAAACGATATCCTTCCCAAAATCTGTCCCGAAGCAATTGCAACCATAAACTTTCCTAAAATTATGAGATGGGGAAATTGCAAAAAAACTTTTGCCCGACCTATTAGATGGATCGTTGCTATCTTGGGCAAAGAAATCATTAAGTTTTCTTATGCTAACATAGAAAGTGGAAACACTAGCTATGGAAATCGTTACATTAAATTGAATAATCCTGTAGAAGTGAATTTCCCTGCCGAATATGAAAAAAAACTAAAATCAATGAGCGTTATTGCCGATTTCACAAAAAGAAAAGATGAAATTGAAGTTCAGCTTGATAAAATGTTCGAAAATAGATCGGAAAACATTGTAGAAGATACAAAACTACTAAACATAGTAAACAATCTGGTGGAATTTCCCTATGCCGTTTTAGCTCAATTTGAAAAAAAATATTTAAACTTGCCCGAAAAAATTATTACCAGCACGCTTTCTCAACATCAAAAATACTTCGCAGTAAAAGATGCTGATGGTAGGCTAACGAATAATTTCGTTTTTATCTCCAATGGAGACCCTAAATATTCGGAATTGATAAAATTGGGTAACGAAAAAGTTATCAAGGCCAGATTAGAAGATGCTCAGTTCTATTTTAAAGAAGACACAAAAAAACCTTTGGAAAGCTATCTTCCAAAATTGAAAGATGTCACTTTCCAAGCTGAGTTGGGTACATTATGGGAAAAAACCAACCGCATAAAAAACATTGTTGAATTTGTGGCCAACAAACTAAAAGTAGATAACAAAACAAAGAAAAATGCTTTACGGGCAGCCCTACTGTGCAAAGCAGATTTGGTAACGAATATGTTAGGAGAAAAGGAATTTACCAAATTAGAAGGGTATGTGGGAAGTAAATATGCTCTTATTAGCAATGAAGATCCCGAAGTAGCTTCTGCAATTTATGAACACTACCAACCTAAGGGACAAAACGATGCCCTGCCACAATCGTTGGTTGGAGCTATAGTAGCTATTGCAGATAAAATAGACACGGTCGCTGGTATTATTGCTATTGACATGATCCCTACAGGCTCCAATGATCCCTTCGCCCTTAGAAGAGCAGCCAACGGAATCGTCCAAATTATTGGAGATAAAAAATTAGACCTGGATTTGCACCAGCTCATAGAAACTGCTTATGAAAATCTAAATAGCAAATTGGAAAACGAAAATAATAACAAGCAAGAAGTTTATAACTATTTTAAACAGCGGGTAAAATGGTATCTACTGCAAAACAACCTCGATTATGATGTAATCGATAGTGTAATGCACATAGATTATGCTGATATTCCTGATTTGAAACAACGCGCTCTGGATATGCAAAAATTCAAAGAAAAACCAGAATTTAATAAATTAGTTATAGGTTTCAAACGAGTTTCCAATATATTATCCGATCAAAAAGAATTTTTACCCTTCCAACCTGAACTTTTACAAGAAACCGCTGAAAAAATGCTTTATGAAAAATATCTAATTCTAAAACAGAATATTGAAGAACTTCTTCCTCACAAAGATTATGAAAAAATTATGTTCAAATTGGTAGAGTTTGGAAAATACATCGATATTTTTTTCGATGAGGTTTTGGTAAACACAGAAAATGAAAAATTAAGAAAAAATCGCTACAGTTTGCTATTATTATTAAGAAAATTGTTTTTGAAAGTTGCTGATATAGCTTTAATAGTTGTTAATAATTAATAAAAGAGGTGAGGTAATGGAAGTTGTAGAGGATTTCATAAAAAAAGCCAAAAAGGCAAAAGGCAAAATTGTTTTGCCAGAGGCCGAGGACATTCGTATTCTTACTGCTGCCCAAAAAATAATGCAGCAAGATCTAGCTAAAATCGTTTTAATCGGAAAAGAGGAAGAGATTAAGCTAACAGCTCAGGAAAACAAACTCGATATTTCGGCAGCAGAAATTATTGACCCGCACAGCTTTGCCGAATTGGAAAATTTCAGCTACTACTATTATAAAAGAAGAAAGAAAAAGGGAATTACCAAAAAACAAGCTTCTGAAACTATACTGAACCCACTATTTTTTGGTGCTCTGTTGGTAAAATTCGGCTACGCTAGCGGTATGGTGGCCGGCGCTGCCAATACTACTGGTGCGGTAATAAAAGCCGCCTTGCATGTTGTAGGAGTAGCAGAAGGTTTGAAAACTGTGTCTAGCTCGTTTATTATGGTAGTTCCCAACTATCCTGAAGTTTTAATGTTCGCCGATTGTGCCGTAGTTCCCAATCCTACAGCAGACCAATTGGCTGATATTGCTATGAGCACTGCCCAAACACGTCGCCAGCTTTTAGATGATGAGCCTGTTGTATCACTACTCTCCTTTTCTACAAAAGGTAGCGCTAAACACGAAAATGTTGATAAAGTTTTACTAGCGAAAAATAAATTAGCCGATCGAAATCCTGATTTTATTTTTGATGGTGAATTACAGCTAGATGCTTCAATTGTGGAAAAAATTGGAAAATCTAAAGCACCTCAAAGTCCGGTAGCAGGAAAGGCAAATACTCTTATTTTCCCAGAATTACAATCGGGAAATATAGGATACAAACTTGTGCAAAGATTGGCTAAAGCCCAAGCAATAGGTCCGGTAATTCAAGGTTTAGCGGCCCCGATATGTGATTTGTCGCGCGGTTGTTCAATAGAAGATATTGTAAATACAACAGCCATTGTGTTGCTGTTGTCCAAATAAAGGAGCAGGAAATGATAAGAATTTCGCACCGAGCAAAAGCAATTAAACCGTCTCCCACCTTAACTGTATCCACTTTAGCTAATCAGTTAAAATCCGAGGGTATCGATGTTATAAACTTTGGTGTAGGCGAACCAGATTTTAACACTCCCGATTATATTAAACAAGAAGCCAAAAAAGCTATCGATAATAATTTTACCCGATACACTGCTTCAGCTGGAATTTTGGAACTTCGAAAAGCCATCAGCAACAAATTTAAGCAGGATAACAATTTGGAATATGAACCGGAAGACATTCTGGTTTCGCCTGGTGCCAAATCTTCTATCGTGAATGTATTAATGACAATATGCGATCCTAGAGATGAGGTTTTGCTACCTTCTCCTTATTGGGTTAGTTATACTTCTCAGGTAGAAATGGTAGATGCCTTTCCTATACTGCTACCTACCGATATGACAACCGATTTTAAAATTAGCGCAGAACAACTGGAAGAGGCTATACTTTCTCTTAGCAACCCTAAGGCTCTTATCCTTAATTCTCCCAATAATCCCACTGGCTCGGTTTATACCCGAGAGGAATTGGAAAAAATCGCAGCTGTTTGCTTAAAATACGAGATCTTGATAATTTCCGATGAGATATATGAAAAATTGATATACGATGGTGAAAAACATGTCTCCATTGCCGAAATTTCTCCGGAAATAAAGAATATTACTGTGGTTATTAATGGGGTTTCTAAAGCATATGCTATGACAGGTTGGCGCCTGGGTTACTGTGCAGGACCAGCAGAGATTATTAAAAGAGCCACACGTATCCAAAGCCACACCACTTCTTGCGTGAATTCAATGACACAGAAAGCGACAGTGTCAGCGCTAACTGAATGTGACGGTAGTGTTACAAAGATGCGAAATGAATTCCAAAAAAGAAGAGATTATTTAATCGAAGAACTCAACAAAATAAATAATGTAATTTGCTGCATCCCAAAAGGTGCTTTTTACGCTATGCCCAATATTTCATATTTTATACAAAACAATAACCAGAATATCAGAAATTCAGCTCAGCTGTGCGAATATATGCTTTCGAATTACCATATCGCAATTGTACCAGGTTCTGCCTTTGGTTCTGATAACTATGTGCGTTTTTCTTATGCCAATAGTATGGAAAACATAAAAGTGGGCTTGAAAAGATTTTCTGAAGGTTTAAATTCGCTGTACTAAAAAAGGAGTTATTTTGAATAAATTCAAAGAAGAATTTGAAAGAAAAAAGAAAGAAAGACGTGCCCATAAAAGCAATACTTGGGTAAATTTCTTCATCCGCTTACTAATATTGATTTTTCTTATTCTTCTTATAAAAACTTTGGGTGAAACTATTATGGAGCATAAATTGCAGCAGAAATATCCTCAAATTGAAATAGAGAGGAGAAAATAGATAATGGAATGGCGAATTATTAATTCAGGTAAAAGATCTCCTGCATGGAATATGGCAGCTGATGAAGCAATTTTTAACTCTATTATAGCTGGCGAATCTCCTCCTACCATACGTTTCTACGACTGGTCTCCTCCTACCCTTTCTTATGGCTATAACCAAGAAGTTGAAAAAGAAATTGATTTTGAACAATTGATAAAATACAATTTCGGATATGTTCGACGCCCTACTGGTGGGAGAATGGTTTTGCATTACGAAGAAGTAACTTATTCTGTAATTTCCCCCCTGCAAAATAGACTCTCTGGTTCTATCTTGGAAACTTATTCCGAAATAAGCACAGCTTTACTAACTGGATTAAAAAATATGGGAGTAGCAGCAAAATTTGAAAAGAAAGGACTTTCGACTGAGCAACAAAGACGTTCTGCTAATCCGTGCTTTACTAGCAGTTCCCGATTCGAATTAAATTACAAGCACAGCAAAATAGTTGGAAGCGCCCAAGTTAGAAAAAACAACACACTGCTTCAACACGGTTCTATCCTTTTACATCACGACCAAAGCTTAGTAGCGGAATTCATCCCAGGACTTAGTAGGCAGCAAAGAGAACGTTTTTCTGAAC
>JAXHUB010000250.1:0-2156 GCA_034189845.1 Candidatus Cloacimonadota bacterium
CTCTTATTCAAAAAGAAAATAACTATGATGAATTGTTAAAACCTTTTGAGTCCGACAATATTATATGGTTAATAGATTCTCAGAAAAAAATTGTTTATACAAGTGATATTGAGACAGAAAATCAGATTCAAAATGCTATAACTAAAGCTAACTCACGTTTTTTCGTAACAGATTCGGCTACCGATAATAAACAATTTATCTGTTATGTGCAAAATATAGCCGGTTCCGATTTATTTTTGATAATTGCTTCTGATTATTCGCATTATTTAAGTAAAATTCAAGCAGATATTCTACGAGAATTGGAAGCAAAAAGATACCAAGACGACAGTTACTTTTATGTAATCAATTCCAAAAACTTACGTTTGTTGATGCATCCTTATAGCACTAAGGTAGGCACAATATTAGCGGATGAAGAGAATTATGGTGGCCGAAAAATTAATGTGGAATTACTACAAGCAGCTGAAAACAATAAAAACGGAGCATACTATAGCTATGTACAAAGAAAGCAAAATTCAAAAATAAAGGAAGACAAGCTGGTTTACTGCCGATTTTATGAAGATTGGAGCTGGCTAATATGCTCGAATATCGATATTTTAAAAATCGAGCGGGCAGCTTTGGAAAAACAAGATGAAGTTCAGGATATTATAAATATAAATGTAGCTGCCATTGCAATTATCTTGGTAATTTTTGTGGCCGTTATTTTGTTTTATTTTAGAATCTTAACTAGAAAGATAAGATGGAACGTAGTATTTTTCTTGGAATCGTTGCGAATAGCAGTAAGAAAACATGAACAGATCGAAACAGAGAAGTTTTCTTATACTGAGGTACAGAAGTTTGCAGAATCAATTAATTATATCTTAGCCGAGCAGGCTCGTACTTTTGCTGAGTTAAAAGATAGTCAGCAGTTCTTTAAACTTCTTAGCCAGAAGATAAGAACAGCTATTTATACATTTGGAGCCGATGGAAAATTTATTTATATGAACAATGCTATGAAGCAGATAACTGGGTATTCACGACAAGAATTAAGAGAGATGAAATTTTGGGAGTTGGTACATCCAGATCACAGAGAACTGGTAAAAAAAGTGGGAACAACAGATTACAAGAGAAAAATGAAATCTCAGACTACTCTTTTAAAATTTTAAGAAAAGGTGGCGCTTCCTGTTGGGTAGAGATTTCTAATACAAAAACAGTATTGGCTGGTAAAGAAATAGTTTTAAGTACTGATAACGATATAACCGCCCGCTATAATTATGAGCGAAAATTAAAACAAAAAAATCTGAGGTTGAAAAACTTAAAAGATCGTTTGCAAAAAGATGTAGATAAAAAGATAAAAGAGTACGAGAAAAAGATCATATGCTAGTAAAACAGAGCCGTCAAGCTGCCCTGGGTGATATGTTATTTAATATTACCAATCAGTGGCGTCAACCTCTCACAGCAGTAGCTGCTATTATTCAAAATTTTGACGATGCCTACGAGGAGAAAATATTAGACGAGAAATATTTAGAAAAAAATATCGATAACGCGATGGAAATTATTACAAATTTATCATGTACAATTGATGATTTTAGGAATTTCTTCCAACCAAATAAATTAAAGAATAAATTTAACGCTGGGCATCAGTTGCAGAAAATTTTTAATTTTACTCGTAATGCGATGGATGAGGCGAGTATCGATATTGAAGTTTCAATTGAAGATGATCTTTATGTCTTTGGCTACGAAAATGAGTATTCCCAAGTAATAATGAACATTTTGCTAAATGCCAAAGAGACTTTTGAAAGAAGAGAAATTAAAGAACGAAAAATTTGTATTCAGCTTTATGAACAGAATTCGGGTGTGGTTTGTGAAATCTCTGATAATGCTGGTGGAATCGAAAAACAGATATTGGAGAAAGTTTTTGATCCTTATTTTTCAACCAAAAAAGTTTCCACAGGAGCTGGTTTAGGTTTGTATATGGCAAAAATGATTATAGAAAAGAATATGCGCGGTTCACTTGTAGCTCAAAATTGGAAAAAGGGAGTTAAATTTATCATTAAGGTTAAATCTTACAAAGAAATAAGTGAACATCTTTAGGAAAGCTTGATGAAAAAATGGGTAATAATAATTCTTAATTTGTTGTTTTACATTTAATTGCCCAAGAAAATCGAAATGAAACTGCC
>JAXHUB010000251.1:0-5181 GCA_034189845.1 Candidatus Cloacimonadota bacterium
TATCTCCTATTTGTAATAAACATGAAAAACTTATCTTAAAAATTAAAAACGGCCTACCGAAGCAAGCCGTCAAGTATTTTAAATCATTTGCAAGACTTCATTTGCCTTGGTTATGAAATTTTGTAACTCTTTGCCGCTAAACTGCTTTTGTTCCAACATTGCCAGATCATGGATATAGTTTACTAAAGTTTTCACCTTTTCTATTTGACCATCATCATACAGTTTCACAATTTTTTTCACTGTTTCGTTAGCTGTATTAACTATTATCGTATGATTTTGCAGCATATCTGCTTGTTCTTGTCGGTAGAGGCTATTCATCTCTTGAAAACGGCGCATAAATTCATTGAAAACCAGCATAGCTGGAATATCTTTAGATTTAAGATGCTTTACTTGAGTAGTAATAGTTAAGTTAACTTTATCCATTATATCCTGGAAAGCCTCTTTCCCAAGCTTCTTGCGTACTGTTGGTGGTATATCATAAGGTTTAATATAGGTGAAATCCTTTTCTGTACGAATATAAGGAGCTAAAGTATTTACTGCTTCAGGATGCTTTTTTATGAAATCTGCATAGGAATCTTTGTTAAAGGCAGCTTCAATGTTATTGTTCAACATCTTATCGAAAATCTCTTTCAATTTCTCAGATTGAGTTTTATTTTCGGCATCTACCACCTCTTTTTTGTCAGCATCAACCAATTTTTCGTTGATTTCCGAATCCACACGTACAAAAGAAATATCTTTTAGCTTCATCTCTAAATGCTGAAAAATATGATTGTCCATCATAGAATCGCTATAGATAACTTCTATACTTTGCTCTTTCATCATATTTATATAGGAAATCTGTGTGTCTTCGCTAGCAGCATAATACACTTTACGAGGTTTTTCATCGCTTTTGTTTCTATCTAAATACTCTTGGATTGTTACATAGTCTCCCTGAGTTGTTTTGAAGATAAGGTATTCATGCATAGATTCCGAAAATTTTTCATTGGTAAGGATTCCATATTTTATGAAGTTCTGAATTTCATCCCAAAAACCTTCATAGCGTTTACGTTCATTTTTAAAGATATCCTTCAGGCTGTCTCCGATCTTTTTTATGATATATTGGGATATTTTCCGAACTGTTGCGTCTTCTTGCAAGAAACTACGAGAAACATTCAAGGGAATATCTGGAATATCGATTCCACCTTTTAGCAATAGCAGAAAATCGGGAATGATCTGCTTCAAATTATCTGCCACAAATACATTATTGCAAAACAGCTTCACCTCGCCCTGGTTTACATCAATTTGATTTTTAAGCGGTGGAAAATACAAAATCCCCTTAAAATTAAAAGGAAAATCCACATTTAAATGAATCCAAAAAAGAGGATCTCGATAATCGTTGAATAATTTTTTGTAAAACTCTTTATATTCCTTATCTTCAACCTTATTGGGCTTTTTGTTCCACAATGCTTCTTGCAAGTTAAGAATATCTTTTCCCATTTTTATTGGGAAAGGAACAAAATTGCTGTATTTCTGAACTAATTCCTTTAATTTTTCTTCTTCTAAATACTCTTTGTTATCATCGTTAAAATAAACCGTTACAGTAGTACCCGGCTTCTTTCTCTTACCTTCTTTCAAGATATATTCGGTTTGCCCTTCACATTCCCAATAGGCCGGCTTAGAATTTTTTTTGTAGGAAAGTGAATCTATCGTAACCTTCTTGGCTACCATGAAAGATGAATAAAACCCAAGCCCAAAATGACCAATTATGTTCGATTGCTTATCTTTATATTTTTTTATGAAATCCTCTGCTCCCGAAAAAGCAATTTGATTGATATATTTTTTTATCTCGGTAGCAGTCATACCAATACCATAGTCAATTACCTCAAGCGTTTTTTTCCCTTTTTTTAGCTTCAATTCTATCTTCAATTCTTCCGGATCCACATTAGGATCTGCTGCACGCCGCTTCTGCATAGCATCTACAGCATTGGAAATTAACTCACGCAGAAAAATATCATGCTCGGAATATAACCATTTTTTAATAATTGGGAAAATATTCTCGGTATGAATGGAAAGCTTACCCTTTTTATCCTGTGTCATATACAACTCCTTGTTTTTTTATTGAATCTTGAAAGATAAAATAAAAAAGTGATCCCTATTTGTCAAAAAGTTTTTAGCACTCGTTATCCAGGACTGCTATTTCTGTGTATAAATATTTTTGATTCTTGTTTGTAATATTACTTGACTTAAAAACTTGAAATTTGTTTTTTAGAGAAGACTAGAGGTGAAATGGGATTAGGTAAAGATTTAGCTAATTTATAGTTTCTGGTAATCTTACAAACTGTCGGAGGATGTATGTTTTTGAAAGGATTGAACGATTTTTTCTCCAATGATATAGCTATCGATTTGGGAACAGCCAACACCCTTGTATATCGCAAAGGGGTAGGCATTGTTATCGATGAACCTTCTGTGGTAGCTGTTTCTAATGATAATAAAAAATTAATAGCAATTGGGGTAGATGCCAAAGATATGTTAGGCAAAAATCCGGAAGAAGTTAGAGTTATAAAACCTTTAAAAGATGGAGTTATTGCAGATTTTCAGGTAACAGAGCTGATGTTACGCAATTTGATATTAAGAGCGCAGAAAAAGCGTTTTCTAATAAAACCCCGAATAGTTGTTTGCGTTCCTTCGGGAATAACCGAGGTAGAGAAACGAGCTGTGCGCGACAGTGCTCTTCAAGCAGGAGCTCGGGAGGTACATTTGGTTTCTGAGCCGGTAGCTGCGGCAATCGGGGCTGATCTTCCCATTCATAAACCTCAGGGGAATTTGGTGATGGATATTGGTGGTGGTACTACTGAAATTGCTGTGATCTCGCTATCCCATATTGTGGTACACAGCTCTATTCGTATTGGTGGCGATAAGATGGATCAAGATATTATTAATTATTTACGAAAAAAAAATAACATTTTTGTTGGTTTGCAAACCGCAGAAAATATAAAAAAGCAAATCGGCTCGGCTTCTCCCTTGGAAAAAGAATTAAAAATGGAAGTACGTGGTCGAGATATAATAACCGGATATCCTATAACGGTAGAAGTTACTTCCGAAGAGATGAGAGAAGCACTTTCCGAAACTGTGCTATCTATAATAGATGCTGTAAAAAGATTATTTGAAAAAACAGCACCCGAATTAGCAGCCGATATCGCTGACCGAGGAATTATCCTCACCGGTGGCGGTGCGCAACTGAAAGGATTAGATCGCAAATTGCAGGAAGCAGTGGATCTTCCCGTCCATGTTATACCCGATTCCCTTGTCTGTGTGGTTAAAGGAAGCGGTAGAATTATGGACAATTTGGAAGACTATAGAGAAGTTCTAATTAAAAAAATAGAAAACTAATTGTGAAAAAAAATGGAACCTTAATCGTATTTGTCATTATATCTTTATTTCTACTATCAGGTAACCACAATAAAAGAATAGCAAGAGCTCAGTTCCTTAGCAGAACTATTTACTTCCCATTAATAAGCAGTTTGCAGAGCATAGTAGAACTTTTTGATCTGCGCGCTGAAAAACGCGAAATAGCCGAAGAATTAGCCCAAAAAACAATTGAATTGAACCGTATAAAAAAATATTTGGAAACAATAGAGAGTATTGATTTTAATTTTCAGGTTCATATCGAAAGTTATATTGTAGCCGATATTATCGGATACACTGGTTTATACAGAGAGAGAAATTTGATTGTAAACAAAGGCATTAACTCTAACGTTTTACCAGATTTACCTGTTATTTCTAGCAAAGGTATTGTTGGAAAAACTATCAATTGTACCAATAACTATTCGGTTATTTTACCTTTCAATCATTCCGATTTCAAATTAAGTGTTATGCTAAAAAGAAATAATCTGCAGGGATTATTAGAATCGGATAACTTTCAGAATTCCTATATAACGCAGATAAAACTTGGAGCAGATATTGCGGTAGGAGATACGGTTGTAACATCCAATATTTCCTCAATTTTTCCTAAAAACTATCCGGTTGGTAAAATCGCTAGTATAGAAAGCTCTCCAGATAAAATTTACATACAGGCAAAAATTGAACCCTGTGTAGACCCGAGCAAATTGAACCAAGTGATTATTCTACTTCAGAAAAAGGATATAGGCTATGCCCAAGAACTCGGTAATTGAATTGAATAACAAAAAATTTAAACGCATTCTGGTAAAAACCAAAATTCTTACACCAGAAGATGATATTGCTGATATAATAAAAAAATATGCTGGAGACCTTTTGCAATCGGGCGACATAATTACAATTAGCGAAAGTCCTCTTGCTATCACTCAAGGTAGAGCTATTCCTGTTTCTCAAATTAAAGTAGGAATATTGGCAAAATTTTTATGGCGGTTTGTTTCCAATGTGAAATATGGCATAGGGTTGCGGGCACCTAGTAGTATGCAATGCGCCATAGATGAAGTAGGAAGTTGTCGCATTCTTCTAGCAGCTATTTTAGGAGCTTTGGGAAAACTGCTAGGGAAAAAAGGAATTTTTTATCGTGTGGCTGGCAAGCAAGCTGCCCTTATAGATGCTGCTACTACTTCGCCAGTACCACCCTATGAAAACTGTGTTATTAAAGGTCCCAAAAATCCTGAAGAAGTGGCACAACAAATTCGAGAAATTATTGGCTATGAAACTGCAGTAATGGACATAAACGATATTGGAGGCAGTTGGATGATAGGCGGCAGTAGCGGAATAAACACTAAACTGCTGGAAGAAATTATGAAAGATAACCCCCAGGGCCAAGCTGATGAACTAACGCCAATTTGCATTATAAGAAGGATAATCGATGAGAATAGTTAAATATATAATCGGAGCGATAGTTTTATTCTACTTTCAGCTATTAGTGGCTCCTTCTCTTAATATTATGCAAAACATTCCCAATTTTCTTATCCCTTTTATAATTTTTATAAGTTTACGCTTAGGTGCAAACAGCTCTATGACTTTTGCTTTTTTTCTAGGTCTGGCTTTCGATTTGAATTACCCTGGCATTATAGGCTTGAATGCACTTTCTCTTGTTTTAATCGCCTATTTGGTGAACAGCTTTCATAAAAGTATAAATAAATCCAAAGCTTCCATAGTGCTATTTAGCATTTTTCTGCTGGTTTTTCTTAACGATATCTTATATCTGCTTTTTTATGTTTTCACCAATTCACCCGCCACTCA
>JAXHUB010000252.1:0-8595 GCA_034189845.1 Candidatus Cloacimonadota bacterium
TTAATAAGTAATGTAGTCAAGATTTTTATCATAATTCATAAGAAAATAATCGGTAGCAACTTAGTAGTAAATTATAGTAAAGTCCAAAAAAGTATGTGAATTCCTCGTAAAAGATTTAAGCATTTTTCAATTCTATATTATTTTTTCTTTTTCTCTTGGATTCATAATATTCTCCTATAGTAAAATATCTTTTGCCAGTAATCCATTTTTCATGTTGTGACCTGCTTCTTGCTTTTCTCCTAACTTATTTAGGAGCGACATGTTATACACCTTCATTAACAATTTAACCATAAAATACTTGTGCTCTGCGTCAGTATTTACGTTTCCAATGTATTTTATAAAGTTTAGCATATTTCACGTAATTAGTTTATAAATTATTTCTAAAGTTTTATTATTTGTTGACAAAATTTTACAAATGATAACTTACCAGTGAAAAATATGGTAGGGAAAAATTATTTATTAATCAGTCTCTATCATTAATTTCTTCATTATTGTTATTCCCATTTTCATCAGATGATTTAATTTCTAATTTAATCAGAATGTAACTTGCTAACACTTCTAAACCTACGCCGATTGTTGCCTAACGGCCCAGTTCATAAAAGAGAATCGTGCTTCCTATAATAAAAATGGTGAAAACAAGAGTACTTAACAATCTTTTCTTAGTTATCATTTAAGAACCTCCGAATAATTAATCCATAATTACTAACTAATGTAATTTTTCTGTTATTAGTAACATACTGATTAAATGTACAATTATCCCACCTACACAAGCAAATACTATATGACCTATAGTGCCAGCTACAAGATTAACTATATGACCAGTTATATCTCTGTTTTCTTGATAAAACACCCTGTATGCTTCCATCGTAATAATTCCGATAATTTTGGTCATCGCTTCCATTTTGGCTTTATAAGTGTTTAGCTAAGTTAACCAGACCTGCTTCCAGGTGTTCCAACTGCTACATTGTGTTGCAGTTGCGACTCTGTTATCCTGAATATTTTCACTAAGTTATCTCCGAATGGCTTTAGCTTGTTTAGGCCCACGCTTTTTTTGACGTAACAATGAGTTGTTCCCTGCATTAGAACAGCACTTTAAATCTAGTGAAAAAGCAAATAACTCAGCTGATCTTTATGAAAACAATTATTGTGTTTTTTGTTGTTATCATTTCAATTTATTCTAAACCTGCTAAGATACTATTCAGTTTTCGAAGTTTAGTTTCTACCTCTTCTTGTTTGGCTTTTTCTTTAGTAACTATATTTTCTGGCGCATTGTTTAAAAACTTGTTATTTGTAAGCTTACCGTTTATTTTTTGAAGTTCTTTCTCAAGTTTGTTTTGTTGTTTTTTCAGCTTTTGTTTCTCTTTATCTAAATCTACTAAACCGCTTAGGGGTAGGAATATTTCAATATTTTGAACTACAGCAGCTATCGATTGTGCTGGTCTTTTCATTTCTACTGCTATTTTCATATCATTGGTTTTTGCAAGTTTTTCGAAATAATTTTTATAGCGTTTTAACAGTTCTATCTGATCATTTTTTTCTACTTTTATAACTGTATTTACCTGAATTGCTGGTGATATATTTGTCTGTTTGCGCAGGTTTCTAATTGCTGAAATAGCTTCTTGTATGAGCTTCATATCAGCATCGATTTGCTTATTTATGAGTTTTTTTTGCGCCTTAGGGTATTTTGCTATTATAACTGCTTCTTCTTCAATTGGGAAATATTTCTTTATTATTTGGAATATTTCTTCAGTTAGAAAAGGCATAAATGGATGTAAGAGACGCATAGAATTTTGCATTATATCTAGCAGAATATATTTGGCAGTCAACTGACCTGCCCTATTGGAATCGTCATAAATTCTATCTTTTGCCAATTCCAAATACCAGGCACAAAATTCATTCCAAATAAAGTCTTGCAGAGCAGCAGCGGCATCGTTTAATCTTAGTTTTTCAAGATAGATGGTAACGTTTTGAATAACCTGTTGCAAACGGCTGTAAATCCATCTGTCGGCTAATTCCAATTTTAAATCCTGCGGTTTAGGTAAGCCTTCAATATTTTCGATGTTCATCATAATGAAGCGGAAAGCGTTCCAGATTTTATTGGCAAAATTGCGTCCATTTTCCAATATTTTTTTGGAATAGGGGCTGTCTTCTCCTTTGGGAGTGTTGAAAATGATACTAAAACGCAGAGCATCTGCTCCTACTTCTTCAATTATGTGAATAGGATCTGGCGAATTTCCCAGAGATTTACTCATTTTACGGCCTTGCTCATCTAGCACCATACCGTGTAGCAGCACAGTTTCAAAGGGAATTTTATTTTTGAATTCAAGGGTACTCATTATCATTCTGGCGACCCACAGATAAATGATACCAGGTGCTGTAACCAATAAATTGGTGGGTAGAAAATAATTTTGTTCTGGTGTTTCTTGGGGCCAGCCCATGGTAGAAAATGGCCATAGCCAGCTAGAGAACCATGTATCTAATACATCTTTATCTTGGTGAAGGTTTTCCAATTTCAAGTCTTTGTCATATTTTTCACGTGCTTTTTGTAGAGCTTCTTCTTTATTTTTAGCAACTACTACTTGGTTTTGGGGTGTGTAGTAAGCTGGAATGCGATGGCCCCACCAAATTTGACGAGAAATGCACCAATCACGCACGTTTTCCATCCAATGCAGATAAACTTTAACCCATCTTTTGGGTTGGAATTGAATTTGTCCGTCTTTTACCACCTCTATTGCTTTTTTTGCTAGCGGTTTCATGTTCACAAACCACTGATCCGAAAGATAGGGTTCGATCGCAGTATCGCATCGATAACAATGACCAACCGAATGCTGATGATCCTCAACTTTTGCTAAAAGTTTTCTTTCAGCAAGTTCTTGCACTAATTTTTTTCTGCATTCAAATCTATCCATACCTTGGAACATTGTACCGGCATTTTCGTTCATAAATCCGTGTTCATCTATAACCAAAATCTGTTCTAAGTTATGTGTTTGTCCTAACTCAAAATCGTTAGGGTCGTGGGCTGGAGTTATTTTCACACATCCGCTACCAAATTCCATATCAACGTAGTCATCGGCAATAATGGGGATTTCTCGTTCTACAAACGGTAGTATTACTTTTTTCCCAATAAGATCTTTATATCGCTCATCTTTCGGGTTTACTGCTACAGCTGTATCACCAAGCATGGTTTCGGGGCGTGTGGTAGCAACTGTTACAAATCCACAACAATCTTTTAAGGGGTATTTTATGTTCCAAAGATGTCCTTTTTTCTCTCTGTACTCTACTTCGTCGTTGGCTAAGGCGGTTACACAACGCGGACACCAGTTTATAATACGCTTTCCTTTGTAAATAAGTCCTTTTTCATATAATTGCACGAAAACTTCTTTAACAGCTTCACTGAGGCCTTCATCCATAGTAAAACGTTCACGGTTCCAATCGCAAGAAGCACCTAATTGTTTCAACTGTTCTATAATACGACCACCTTTTTCTTCTTTCCATTGCCAGATACGTTTTACCAGTTCTGCTCTACCTAGTTCGTGTCGAGTTTTTCCTTCTGTTATGAAAAGTTCTTTTTCTACCATGTTCTGAGTAGCAATACCGGCATGGTCTGTGCCAGGAATCCACAGAGTAGGCCTACCAGTCATACGTTTGTAGCGAATCATTACATCTTGTAGGGTATTATTCAGAACGTGTCCCATATGCAAAATACCAGTAACATTTGGAGGTGGAATTAAAATTGTGTATGGTTTTTTTTCAGGTTCTATTTTGGTGGTAAAATATTCGTTTTCTTCCCAAAATTTATACCATTTTTTTTCTATTTTTTGTGGTTCATAATTTTTATTTATTTCCATGATATCTATCCTTTTTTAATCTATCTCTAACCAATTTGACAAAATGACGATGAGAACTAAAGGCAAGGGTTGGAAGAGAATCTATACTGACAGAACGCGCTTCGGCAGCATCGTCGCCTGCACGAAGCTTACCTCCCTGAATTTCCATAAGAAATCCAAACGAGATCACTTTTTCGTAGATAGGAGAAAAATCGGAAAAATAGCCCAAACTTTCTTTAACCGAACCTTGTAGGTTGGTTTCTTCCAACATTTCCTCTAACGCGCATTCATCTGGTTCTTGGTAGATTTCTACATAACCACTTGGAAGTGCCCATTCACCCGCTTTAGGAGCAAATTTTCTTTTCACAATTACTATCTGGTTTTGGTCGTTCAAAATTATACAGGCAGAAGCTGGAATGGGATTTTTGTAATAAGTCCAGCCACAATTAGGGCATTTAGGACGTGGTTTTTCTTCGTGGTCGAATTTTAATTCTAACTTAGTTCCACATCTTAAGCAAAAATTAACGTCTTTGTAGGTTTCTTTAATTAATTTTTTCATAGCTATTTTACATCAAGAACTAATTTTGAAAGCTTATCGCCTTCCACAACATATAAACATTTTTCCAAAAGATCAAAACTACTAACATACTTGATTTTTTCGGAAAATTCATAACTTGTTATGTTCTGGCCAGTTATAACATCAATAATCTTTAAATTATTATTGGAATAAACTAAAAAAATACTACCAGTGAGCTGTCTGAAATCTTTGAAGGATATTTGGAAGAAAGAGCGATTTGTTATTTGTTCACTTATCTTGTGCTTTATTTTATTTTCCCATACAATAGAACCAAGATCTCGGTTCAAACAAACAAGATCGTTAGAATCAGTTATCACCAAAATCCTATTGGCATCTAGCAGTTCAATTCCAACAATCTTATGCTGAAATTTTTTACTCCAGCGAAGTTCATCGCTTATTTTTCTATAAACCATAAGTTCATTTTGAGAAGAAATATAGATATTTTTCATATCACAAAGAGGTGCATAATGAATTCCTTTAGGAAAGAGTTTTTCCCAATCTTTTTTTAGCGTAATGCTTTGATGAGGATATAAAGAAATATCGGCAGCAAATTCGAGTAAACTTTTCTGATTTTCGCTTATTTTATACTTCAAAATATTCTGTTGCACTGCCAGATAATTTTTTCCAAAATTTACATACAATGCTGAAATTATTATTGCCAGAGCTATAAAGATGGTAAGAATGCGCAAACGTTTATCATGCCAAATCTTTCGTTTTTTTTCATTGGAACTATTTTCAGCTTCAATAATAAAATAAGGGAATGGTTCTTTTTTATAATGTTCTGTTAAATTTTCCTTTAATGAAAGATGATTGAAGCCGATTTCTTGCATTTTCTCGGCTGTAATGGAATCCAAGCAGAAAAAATATTCATTTTCTTGAAGTTTTACACGATGGATTTTTACAGGTATATCTTCGTCTCTGCTACCCAAAAGGAAAAGGTCTTTTCGGGATTTAACCTTGAAATTATCCCATTTTTCTCCAATATATTCTATATCTTTTTTATGAAGTTTAGCAGCCAAAAGTCTTCCAAATCTAACTAAATAGATTTCGTCTCTCACTATAATTGCCAGAATTAGTGATATTCCAAAATCTTGTGTATCGGCTTTGCGGTATATTGAATATAGCTGCCAATTTAGTTCCACAAAAAATTCTCTCAAGGTTTTTGCCAAATCTTGAATAAGAACATTTTGCAAATCCAATTCCATCACTTTTTTTAGAATATGTGAATTAACCTTTTTCAAAAAAGGATAGTCCTCGATATTATGTGTGAGTAGAATTATGTTTTTTTCTTGGTTTTTGAAAATATCGAATAAAGCATAATTACTGGCAAAACTATTGGAATGAGAAATCAATTTCATATTCTAACTCCACCATTTAATAAAAGATCTATAAAAAACTCGCAGAAGTGTAGGAATATCCATAAGCATATTAGTATAATAAGCATTTGCCAAGGGGCAATAACACTCCTTACGTTTTATAGATATACGTTCTGCTTTAGCCTTTTTATTAAACCAAATTTTTTTAAATTTGTAGTCATGATGACGCAAATTGCCTAGTGATTTAGCTTTTATACAGCAGCTCCAAATGTGTCCATCTGGTGCAATTTGGGCGGAAGCAATACCAGCATAACAAGGAATTACCTGGGTTCTATCGCGCAGAATTTTTTTAACTAAATTATAATATTCAATTCTGAATGCCTGAGTTATTTTATTCAATTTTTTAAATTCATTATTTTTTATGCGGTGAATAAGAAAATCGATAGCTGAGCGATAAGAAATGAGGCTAGGAGTAATATTTTCGCCTTTTGTATCCAGTTCTTCCCTCTCTTCAGCAATTTCGGTAATGTAGGAATCGGGGTTCATAGATAAAAGCATATTAGCGATTTTGGGAAAATTTTGCACATTAAAACGTGAAATTACCGTGTGTAATCCTATAGAAAGATTATTCAAATTTAGTTCTTGAAGCTGGGAATAAGTTTTCATAAGTTTTTTGTAATTATCTGGCACCTGTCTTATTTCATCGTGTTGTTTTCCAATACCATCAACAGAGAGATTGATGATAATCTGAGATTTTTTGCAAGTTTTACATATTTTTTTTACATCATCCACGATCTTGTCTGTTAAAATACCGTTGGTAGGAATATTAATGATGGCTGGTTTGCTATTGCGATAAATAATCTCACAGATATCCGGTAAATCCTTTCTAAGAAAGGGCTCACCACCGCTTATTGTAATCCAATAAGGTGCTTTCCCGATTTTATTAAATATTAGTTCATACTCCGAAAGCGTAAGATTCTTAGCTTCTTTTTTCCAAATATTGCAAGTTTTACAACGTGAATTACAGCTATATAAAACGCTAACAGTTAAATTAATTGGCATCAGCTTGAATATGCCGTATTTGTGCATAATTTTATAAGCTATTATTTTAGGAATCAGTTCCAACATCATTTCCTCAAATCTTTTGTACTTTTTGCAATGTCCCATTTATATGGATTATGTTTGTCTACTTTGTAATCTTTCCAACCTAAAAAACGAGAATATAACTCCAACATTGCAACTCCTGTAAGGTGGATTATTGTATGGGGTCGGCAAACAATTTCTTCCCAAGCTATTTTTATTAGCAAAATTCCATTTTGGGAACTAACGCTGTATTGGGCATTATCTTTTAACCATAAGTGGCCAGCAGCTATACGTCTTCTTTGTTTTATAAAGTCTGCTAAATTTTCTGGACCTTTATTATGAATAATAGCAGAAGGGATGTATATTTTTTTTAGTCCCTTATCTTTTACTTTAGCCTCAATAGAAGCTTCATCAACAGCACTTTCGGGGGGTATTTGTTGGAAAACTTTTCGAAAAGCAACCATTTCACCAAGTTTAGGCCTTCGCAATGACATTTTATGGTGCATTCGCCAAAGTAAGTTTACTGCATATCCCAAAAAGTTTGAATCATCATTTTGTGGTACTGGCCTGCCACCAGTCATTCCCACATTTTTATTTTGGAAAGGAGCTACCATTTTTTCTACTGTATTTTCAGCAGGAATTGTATCACCGCTTACGATTATCAAGATATCGCTACTAGCAGCTGCAATGAACTTATTGATTGCCGCTGATTTTCCATGGCGCTGGTTTTCCGAAATTAGCTTGATACGTTCATCTTTTTTTCTGAATTCTTGCACTATTTGGTCTGTTCCATCGGAGCTGGCGCTGGAAACCACAATAATTTCCTTAATTTGAGTAGTTTTTAGTTTTTGTGCAAGCAGTGCCTGCAGCAAATTACTAATGTTAGCTGCTTCATTATACACTATAACACCAATGGAACAGTTCAAATTATTCATCTTTATCCTTTGCAATAGCGTTTAAAATACCATTTAAGAACTTACTGGAGCTTTCGGCACAAAATTTTTTGGCTATTTCGATAGCTTCATCCATCACTATAGCTGGTGGAGTTTCGGTAAATAAAATTTCATAGGTAGCTATTCGCAGAAGGGATTTATCTAAATTGGCAATTTTATCGACAGCCCAGTTAGTGGAATGCTCATTAATTTCTTGGTCAATTTCGTCTAATTTGGGGATCATTCCTGCAATAATAGAGCTAGCAAATTCACTGATTTTGGATTCAATATCAATATTGTTATCTTCGCAAATTTCTGCCAACTTTTCCTTATAATTTTCCAACCAGCCTAACTCTTTTAAATAGGAATCTGTTTCCAAATATTCCAAGGAATATAAGGTCTGCAAAGCTATTTCTCGTCCTTTTCTTCTTAAGCCCATACTCTATAACTCCAATGTTCCACTATTTTACAAACTTAAGTCACTAAAAATTTACTTGATAATAAAGCAAGTAATTTTTCAAGAAGCTATGTGAGGAAAAATTTGACAAATAAAAGCATGCTTGGCAATATAGTAAAAAGATTTTTGATGTAAATTATAGTTTTTTAAGGAGATTTTATGACGAATAAGAAAATATATGTGTTAGATACCAATGTGCTTATTCATAATCCTAAAGCCATGTTTTCTTTTGAAGACAACAGGGTAGTTATCCCTATCACTGTAATCGAAGAAATAGACAACTTCAAGAAAGGATTGGATGAAAATGGGCGCAATGCTCGTCAAATTGGACGCTATTTAGATGCCCTTCTCCCTACCTAGCCCACGAAGAGATTCAAACGTTTCTGTCGGTGCCTCATCGAAT
>JAXHUB010000253.1:0-5713 GCA_034189845.1 Candidatus Cloacimonadota bacterium
TTATTGTAATCACCTTTATCGTTTTTGCGATCCATTACTTTATAAAGCTGGTCTTCTGTTAGATGAGGTATTCTTGGAAGCACCTGTGATTGAATAATTTCAGCTGGATGTGCTTCCGAAAAAGTCTCGTATCCATCACGGTCATCTATGGAAAAAACGAAATAATAATCTTGCATGTTGTCCAATTCAAATTGATATTCTATTCCATTTCTTTCATCGACCGCTTGACCTTCTTCCAAATTAATTGAGGCAGTTTTAGCTGGAGTGTATGGATAACCGCAATATCTTTTGAAAATTAGCTTAGCTGGATTTTCAACTTGAACTTCGTATAGCTCTGTTTCCGGATTCTCTTTACGAGCTATGTCGTTTTCTTCTTTTAATTTAATAGCATCCACATATTCTCTAAATTGTTCTAAATCAGATTTTTTAAAAGCATAAATATTATGGTCGCCATGATCATCACTAAAAAGCGGCAGAGTCCATTCAAATTGTAATCTCTGCATATCTTCTACATAAACTGGATAAAACTCTTTGATTTTTTCTGGTGAATTAGCTCTGGGAATTCCTGCAACAGGCTCTGCGTGTGGAAAATAACGGCGAGAAGAGCTTACCGCCATAACAGTATAATAATACTTCTTGTCTGGAATCAATTTTTTTGCTAACAGAGAAAAATGATGCAATTTATATCCGGCATAAACATCAGTTTCTCCATCTTCGTTTTCAATTTCAATTTTTTTACTGCGGTAGTAAAAATCTTTTTCCGGCAGAACTCCTAGTATGCTGTAATGCTTAAGTTGAGGCCCCACAACATTTATATCACGGGGGTATCTTCCGAACAAGGGACTGTCTGGCCCTTGTTGTTTTTCACGTTTCAACTTACCAGAAGCTTGCAGATCAACGAAATAATTATAATCTTTATCGTAAAAATACATGACGTCGCCGGCTACGCCAGTTTTTACGTTAACATCGATCTTGCCAATATAAAAAAGAGAATCTTTGGTAACTCCGCGATAAACTCGATACTCAATGATTCTCTTATCTTTTGGTAAAGGTTTCCAACTTATTACCAATCCGGATCCGTCATCATCCGGTATATCTTTCACTTCTAAATCTTTTACAATATTTTCATCTTCAGATTCAGCAGCAAAAGAAATTAAGGGTAAAAGTAAGAAACACATTACCAATAAAGCCAAAAATCGGCTCTTCGTTAAATGGCTTACCCTCATAAAGTTCTCCTTTTCTTATTTATTGTATTTCTTCAAGAATTTTATCAAAAACAATCTTAGGAAAGTTTATTGTCAACCATATTTTATGCTTCTTGCTATAACTCCATATTATTCCTATAGTTTTCAGCTTTTTCCTTTATTCTTTGCTACAGTTGTAATGATTTATTTAACTGCTGAAATTTATGATATTGCTAGTTTCTTTCATAATAATATTGCTGCACCCTAAAAAATACAAATATCCTTTTATCTTGCATTTTGCAGAATATGAAACTCCTAAAAACAAAAAATAATTGACATCACTGGTTAATATTTAGAATTTTCCACAATTTTAGAACTCTATATATAAGGAGTAACTGGTGAAAAACAAAAAAGAGATCGACCTTACAATCAACAATTTTATTGGAAAAAAGGGTTCCCTCATTCCGATGTTACAAGAAATTCAAAAATTAGAAGGATATCTTTCTAAAGAAACTCTGCGCTACATTTCCGAAAAAACCAAAATCAAGCTGGCACAAATCTACGGAGTAGCAACTTTCTATTCCATGTTTCGGTTGAAACCACAGGGAAAACATATCATACGCATTTGCAAAGGCACCGCTTGCCATGTTTCAGGTGCAGAAGGAATTGGCAAAGCAATCCGGCAAGAATTGAAGCTTGGCGAAATGGAAGATACTACTGAAGATGGCTTATTTACAGTTATGGAAGTTGCGTGCTTAGGTTGCTGTAGCTTGGCTCCGGTTATCATGGTAGACAACAGCACACATGGTAAATTAACTTCAGAAAAAGCAACGGAGATTTTGAAAAAATATAATTAAGGGAGGGAATTTTGAATTTAAAGATCAAAGTAGGAATGGCAAGCTGCGGCCTAGCAGCTGGAGCTGGAGATGTCTATACTGCCATTCAAAAATATTTGAAAAAAAACAAGTTACAAGCAGAGCTCACCAGTACCGCTTGCATTGGAATGTGTTTCGCTGAACCCCTGGTTGAGATTATCGATAAAAATAATAATACAATTACTTATGGATACTTGGAACCTGCTGAAATCGATACTATTTTAAACGATTATCTCGAAGGTAAAATCCATAAAGAAAAAGTTATCCTTTCCAATTCTGTAGAAGGTAGCGAAAACGAAAATCTAAAAAATCAAACTAGAATAGTTTTGCGGAACTGCGGTCGTATCGATCCAGAAAACATACAAGATTACTTAAATAACAAAGGTTATCAGGCTTTAGAAAAAGCAATTACAAAAATGGAGCGAACCAAAATAATCCAGGAAATAAAAGATTCCGGATTGCGTGGACGCGGCGGAGCTGGTTTCCCAACTGGTTTAAAATGGCAATTTGCCTATGATGCACCCGGGGAGAAAAAATATATGGTTTGCAATGCTGATGAAGGTGACCCTGGTGCTTTTATGGATAGAAGTGTGCTGGAAGGAGATCCGCACAGTATTATAGAAGGCATGACAATAGGAGCCTTTGCTATTGGCGCAGATGAGGGTTATATCTACTGTCGCGCTGAATACCCCTTAGCTATTAAACATCTTAAGAAAGCTATTAAAGATGCTAAAGCTGCCGGCTATTTAGGAAATAACATTTTAGGAACAAACTTCAGCTTTAACCTGCACATAAAAGAGGGAGCTGGCGCTTTTGTTTGCGGTGAAGAAACAGCCCTAATGGCCTCTATAGAAGGTGAACGCGGTATGCCACGCATTCGTCCCCCTTTCCCAGCACAATCAGGTCTCTGGGGCAACCCAACTAATATTAACAATGTGGAAACACTGGCAAATGTTGCCTGGATTATTTTGAACGGAGCCAAAGAATACAATAAGTATGGAACCGAAAAAAGTAAAGGTTCTAAAGTTTTTGCTTTGGCTGGAAAAATTAAAAACAGTGGTCTTATCGAAGTTCCGATGGGAATGCCGTTAAAAGACGTTATCTATAAAGTTGGCGGTGGCATGAAAACTGAAAAACCATTTAAGGGGGTTCAATTGGGCGGTCCCTCTGGTGGTTGTGTACCCGCTGAACTATTGGATACCATAGTTGATTACGATTCCATTAATAAAACCGGCGCCATAATGGGTTCCGGTGGGATGGTAGTAATGGATGAAGCAACTTGTATGGTTGATGTTGCTAAATTCTTCCTAAATTTTACCCAAAACGAATCCTGTGGGAAATGTACTTTTTGTAGAATAGGAACCAAGCGTATGTTAGAAATACTTACCAGAATTACCAAAGGTAAGGGCACAATGGAGGATTTAGATACTTTGGAGGAACTTTCCGACAACATTAACAAAGCATCACTATGTGGTTTGGGACAAACAGCTCCTAATCCGGTACTTACTACCCTGAAATATTTCCGTGAAGAATATATTGCCCATATAAAAGATAAACGCTGTCCTGCTGGTGTTTGCACAGAATTGCTTAAATATGAAATCGACCCCGAAAAATGTGTGGGTTGTACAGCCTGCGCTCGGGTTTGCCCAGCAGATGCAATTAGTGGTGAAGTAAAGAAACCTCATGAAATAGACCAAGATAAATGTATTAAATGCGCTGCTTGTTACGATGCCTGCAAATTCGATGCAATAACAAAATCATAAAGGGGATGGACCTGTATGATAACTATTAAATTAAATGATAAAGAAGTTAAAACCGAAGAAGAAAAAACAATATTAGAAGTCGCCAATGAAAATGGTATAGAAATTCCTACTCTGTGCCACGACTCCGAGCTAAAACCTTTTGGCTCCTGCTGGGTATGTGCTGTGCAGGTAAAAGGTAGGAAGGGATTTGTTACATCTTGCGGCACCACAATTATCGACGGTATGGAAGTAATAACTGATTCGCCAGAGATTCACAGAGCAAGAAAAATGGCACTAGAATTACTGCTTTCCGACCATTATGCCGATTGTGAAGCGCCTTGCAAACTGGCTTGCCCCGATGAGGTAGATGTGCAAACCTATGTTTCACACATAGCTAACGGACATTATCACGAAGCAGTGAAGGTTATTAAAGAAAACCTGCCTATGCCGCTTTCTATAGGCAGAGTTTGTCCCGCTTTTTGTGAAGATGAATGTCGGCGGTCACTGGTAGAAGAACCTATCGCAATTCGTCAGTTAAAGAGATTAGCAGCCGATTTCGATTTAACCGATGAATGGACTTGGACACCAGAAAAGGCAAAATCTACTGGGGAAAAAATAGCAATAGTTGGAGGCGGCCCATCAGGACTAACCTGTGGTTATTATCTTAGCAATATCGGCCATGATGTAACCGTTTTCGAAGCAGCCCCCAAACCTGGTGGTTGGCTTCGCTATGGTATTCCCGAATATCGCCTCCCCAAAAAAATATTGGATAAAGAAATAGAACTAATGTGTACAAACGGTATGAAAATAAAAACAAATATGCCAATTGGCGATAAAATAACAATTCCTCAGCTCAGCAAAGAATACAATGCTGTCTATTTAGCAATGGGAGCTCAGAAAGCTGTTCCTATGCGTGCCAAAGGCAGCGACCTGATAGGTTGTTTACTTGGAGTTAACTTCCTAAAAGAACATGCCTTGGGAAATAAACCCCAATTAGGAAAAAGAGTCGCTATAATTGGTGGCGGAAATACAGCTATAGATTGCGCTAGAACCGCCAAAAGGCTGGGAGCAGATGTAACATTAGCTTATCGTCGTACCCGCAAAGAAATGCCAGCAGAAAGCTATGAGGTTGATGCTGCTGAAGAAGAAGGAATTAAATTTTATTTTTTAACCAACCCAGTCGAAAATTTTGGTAATAAAAAAGGAGAGCTTACAAAAATAAAATTCGAAAAGATGAAATTGGGAAAACCAGATGATACCGGAAGAAGACGTCCCGAACCAACTGGCAAGTTTTTCGAAGAAAAATTCGATACGGTAATCGCAGCAATTTCTCAACGACCAGATGTAGATTTTTTGGCAGAGAAGAAAAATTATATCGGAGGCAAAGAAATACCATTAACTCGCTGGGCTACAGCCGAAGCAGATGAATATACTATGTATTTGGGTATAAAAAATATTTTTGCAGGTGGCGATTTTAGGCGAGGACCAGCTACAGCTATTGAAGCGAT
The DNA here is from genome assembly GCA_034189845.1 of Candidatus Cloacimonadota bacterium. Lineage (GTDB taxonomy): Bacteria > Cloacimonadota > Cloacimonadia > Cloacimonadales > TCS61 > JASUTE01. The sequence goes on from JAXHUB010000253.1 coordinate 5,310, forward strand.
AGCAGATGGACGCAAAGCAGCCACAGCTATCGATCGCTACTTAAAAGGGAAAATCATGCTAAACCCAGTAAAAGTATTCAACTCTGTAAAAGAGAAAAAGCTAGCAGAAATTGACACAACAGAATATGAACAATATGAAAAAGAAGATCGTTTGCTAATGCCCGAGCTAGACCCAGAAAAACGTGCTACAAACTTCAAGGAAGTTGAACTTGGATTCGATGAAGAAGATGCTATAAAAGAAGCTAAACGTTGTTTGGAGTGCGGTTGTATGGTGAAGGAAACTTGTGATTTGCGTAAATTTGCCACCGATTATGAAGTTGATGCAGATTTATTTATGGGAAGTGAAAATAAACATCCTATTGATGATTCCCATCCCTACATCCGCCGCGATGCCAATAAATGCA
>JAXHUB010000254.1:0-2406 GCA_034189845.1 Candidatus Cloacimonadota bacterium
TTTCCACAAAATCCACCTGTTGCTTTTCTTGTTCGCTCAACTCCACTTCATGATCGGCACGAGCCCAGGTATGTTCTACTCTTTTCAGTTTCTTTTGAGCTGTAAGCTCATCTAAAATCAAACGCAGAATACTTTCGGTGGTGGAATTGCGATTTACGCCGAAAAGTCCAATAAGCTCCTCAAAAGTTCGTCCTTTATCATCCATAGGATTACGTTTGTGATAGGTTTTTAAATGCCTTAGAATTTTATCTTCCCATTTTTGCCTATCCTCGTTTTTCATCAAATATACAATATCTTTATCTTTGGAAGGCATAGCAATTATATCTTGCGGTAATTCCTGAGCTACTATTTCCAATACTTTTTGAAAAGAAATATTTAAAATATCTGCGATATATTGGTGGGAAACTGGTGAAATTCTTTTTCGTATTTCTGCTGCTATTAGTTCTGGAAGATCTCCATCTACAACCTGGCGGAGCGATTTTATCAATTTTTCTGGACGTCTTCTGTGGTGGAGAGGATGCACATCAATAATTTCACCTCCACCTAAAGTGATATCACTAGAGGAACTTCTGATAACAAAGTTATCTGCATACTGAGCTATTAACGGTTTTTCCAGATGAATTTGTACAATAGCGCTCTCACCCGCTTCCAATTTATTACTGTCCATAAGATGAATTCTTGCCTGGCTGCGATAGGTTCCTAATAGAAAAATCACTTGTGTCCAGATATCAAAACGTCGATTGTGGTCGAAAAGCTTTAATTTGGCATCAATCAGATGGGTGCTTTGCAAAACCCGATCGCTTATCAACATTCCACGCTCAAAATCTTCCTTGCTCAACCCTGTTAAATTAAAAGAAGCTCTATCTCCTGAAGTAACCTCTTCAACCTCGTGTCCATGTTTCTCTATTCTTCTTATTCGCAGCTCTTTAGCTGGAGGCAGAAGATATACTTTTTCATTTTTGTGAATTGAGCCACTTTGAATTGAACCATTTACCACAGTTCCAAAACCTGGTGCTGTAAAAATTCTATCTATAAACATACGAAATACCTCACCTCTAGCCCGCTGCGGCATTTTGGCTTCTATCTCGCCTAACTTCTGCAACAGTTCATCTATCCCCGATCCAGAACGAGCGGAAACTGGCAGTATCTCTGCATTTTCCAAAAATGTGCCTTGAACACTCTCGCGAACTTCATCGATAGCCATTTCTAAAAGAATATCATCTACTAAATCTGTTTTGGATAATACAATTATTCCCTGTTTTATCCCCAGAATATCCATAATCTTCAGATGCTCAATAGTTTGTGGCATCACACCAGCATCTGCCGCCACAACCAACATGACAAAATCGATGCCACTAGCACCAGCTACCATTGTATTCACAAAATCTGCATGGCCTGGTACATCAACAATACCAATGCTTTCTCCACTTGAAAGATCTAAATGGGTAAAGCCTAAGTTTATGGTTATCCCACGTAATCGCTCTTCTCTATGAGTATCACAATCGAACCCGGTTAAAGCTTTTATGAGCGTAGTTTTACCATGATCTATGTGGCCGGCAGTGCCCATTATAAGATGTTTCATAACTATCCCTTATATCTGTTCATCTATATACACTGCTAAACGAGACAAACTATTCACATAGCTACCAAATTCATTATCGTACCAACCGAATATTTTTGCGTGTGTAACAGGTATTCTTAGATCTTGGTCTTTTTCAATGCCACAACTCTGTAATGTTTTGGTAGAAATATGCATAAAACCTGTTCTCGTGTGTGTTTCATGCCCTTCTATAACCACAGCAGCTTTGTAACCGATAAGATCGGCAGAAACATTTTGGTCTTTACTATAGATTAACAAATCTTTTTGTGCACCCAAGGCAGCTCTTTTATAAATATCATTGATATATTTACGATTAATAAATGGATTCCCTTTTTCATCCAACTCAGTATGGAAAGTAATATTAAGAGTGATTAGTGAAACTGTATTGGTAGGTATTCGTACAGAATCTGCCATGAAACCGATCTCTTGGATTTGTGGAATAATTTTTTCCAAAGCTTTAGCAGCTCCTGTGGAAGTTAAGATAATATTGTTTAAAACAGATCTATTTTTGCGTAAGTCACCCGAACCAGCTTTGGGAACTGAATCCAAAATACTCTGAGAACCGGTTGTGGCATGAATTGTGGACATAGAAGCTGTTAAAATATCTGCTGTTTTTTTATCTTCTAAAAGTGGCTTCATCATGTGAGCTAAGCCAGTAGTAGTACAACTAGCAGCTGAAAGAAGATGATGCTTCTCGGGCTCGTAATCAAGATGATTAATTCCGTAAACCAGCATAGTGCTATCTGGTGGCACAGATTGGGAAGAATCTTTTATTTTGAAAGGAGCACTAACAAGAACTTTTTCAG
>JAXHUB010000255.1:0-6639 GCA_034189845.1 Candidatus Cloacimonadota bacterium
TTGAATTACTAACAAATTTATCTGATTTGCGACAACAACTGGGAGTAACCAGCAACACAAATATTATAAAATTAATTGAAGAGTAATATAATGAAAAAGACCATATTTTTACTATTGTTATTAAGTGTATTCTGGGGTTGTAAAAACTCTCGAAAATCTGGTTCTTTTGCACAACAATCTCAAACAGAATTAGTAACCGTAATAGCAAAAACCATACAACCTGAAACCATTTACAAATATACCAAAATTAATGGTAAATTAGAAGGTAAAACCAACACGATTTTTACCAGCCAGATAAGCGGTAAAATAATTGAAATTAATAAAGAATTAGGTGACTGGATTAATAAAGGTGAATCTATCGGTACTACTGATAACAGTGAAGCAGCATTACAATTGGAGCAATCCGAGGCAAATGTGCTCTCTGCAGAAGTTGTTCTGGATAATGCAGAACGAGATTATCTGGCTGCAAAAAAGCTCTTACAATCAAAAGATATTTCGCAATCTGAATATCAAAACCAACTTTCCAATTACAAAACAGCTCAAGCAAATTTAAAAGCAGCAAATGCTAGTTTAAAATTGATGCAAAAAAACTACAATGCTTCTAAACTTGTTGCTCCTGTGTCTGGATATATAACATACCTCCCGATTCACATCGGTGAAATGATCAACCAGGGCTCCTCTATTTGTAAAATTGTAGATTCTTCCCAACTTATCATAAATACCAGTATTACAGAAAATGAAGTAATGAACATTAAAAAAGAAAACACTGTTTACTTAGAAAGTAAAACTGGCAAGAAAGACTTGATCGGTAAAGTCGTTGGGGTAGGAATAGCTCCTAAACCCAACAGTAATAACTATCCGCTGAAAATTCTCGTTGATAATTTTAATCATGATCTCATAGCAGGAATGGTTGTTACAGGTAAAATAAAGACTTATACTTATAAAAATGCCCTTGCTGTTTCTATTAATAATACAAAATCACATTATGATGACACAATAGTTTATACTGTTGATACAGATAATATCGTCCACGAAAACGTAATACAATACAGCGATAAGATTGAAGATTTATTAATAATTCAATCCGGAATTTCTCTAGGAGATAGAATAATTATTGAGAATTCTTCCAATATAAAAGATGGCCAAAAAGTTAAAGTGAAAGAAATTTAAGAGAATATTATGTCTTTAACCAATTTTTCAGTAAACAATCCCCAATTAATAAATATGATCATGATAGTTGTTTTCGTGTTAGGAATTTATACAATGATTACAATGCCCAAAGAAGAAATGCCAGCAATGGATATGGGTAGATTCATTATTAGTGTTGCTTATCCCGGTGTTTCACCTCAGGAAATGGAAAACCTAATTGTAAATAAAATCGAAGATGAAATATCCGATCTGGATGATGTAGATTATATCTCCTCTACTGTGAACGAAGGCATGGCAATTATTCGCGTAGTTATGGAAGCCGATGCCAAATTGGATCAGGCTTGGAACGACTTGAACACAGAACTTGAGAAGGTAACCGACCTCCCAGAAGATGCTAATGACCCTCAGGTTACACGCTTGAATATGCGAGAAGTCAATGAAATCTGTAGTTTGGTGCTTTCCGGTGATTTTTCTGATAATGCTTTAAGAGATATAAGTGAAGACCTGAAAGATGTCGTTTTGGATATCGATTATGTTTCTAAGGTTGAAATCGCTGGAATCAGAAAACGTGAAATTTGGGTAGAAGCAGATATGGAAATACTCAACCAGAATAATATCGGCTTGAATCAGATTAGTCAAGCTATCGCTAACAGAAATTACAATGTTCCTGGTGGAAATCTAAACTATGGTAATACCGAGTACATTTTACGAAATATGGGTGCATTCAACAACTTAGATGAAATCGAGGATGAGGTTGTAAGAGTAGATAAAGATGGTGGCACTATTCGTATAAAACATGTCGCTACCGTTAAGGATACATTAGAAGAACAAGAAACTATAGGTAAATTAAATGGTATTCCCAGTGTAAATATGAGTATTTACAAAAAAGCTGAAGGAAACATAATAGATGTAATTGAAGATATTAAAATAGAGATTGCCAATTTCGAAGAGCAAATTCCAGGCTTAACAATCGAGCTGCGTAATGATGGTTCAATAGATGTTAAAGATAGCATAAATACTCTTAGTGGTAATGCTATTTTAGGAATTTTATTGGTTTTTATCACTCTGTTCATTTTTATAGGTTGGAAAAATGCTATCTTAGCAACTTGGGGCATACCTTTCACTTTTATGTTAACCTTCTTTTTAATGCATCAATTTGATGTGACAATCAATAATCTTAGTCTATTTGGTTTAATTTTGGTGCTGGGAATGATAGTAGATGATGCTATAATCGTGCTGGAAAATGTTCACCGCTATACAGAAAAAGGGTTATCGATAAAAGAGGCAACAATAAAAGGAACTTCCGAGATCATGTGGCCAGTTATAGCAGCTATTTTAACTACGGGTGCAGCTTTTTTACCAATGATCTTCCTAGAAGGCAGAATGGGTAAATTTTTAGGTGTTTTCCCAATTGTTGTTTCCATCGCTTTAGCTGCTTCCTTAATAGAAGCTTTAATTATTTTACCCTCGCATATAACGGAACTGGGCTCTACCGAGAAAAACAAAAAAGAGAGTAACTTAACAAATTTCTTACAAATTAAATACGAAAAAATAGCAACCTGGGTTTTAGGTCACCGATGGAAAATGTTTTTATTTGTAGGATTACTGTTCTTGCTTAGTTTGGGACTGTTAGCCGGTGGTTTTGTGAAATTCGAGTTCTTCCCTCAGCGAGGATCTAGTACAATAGTATTGAACTTAAAAGCTCCTACTGGAACTAATCTGAAAACAACTGATGAAATAGTTTCCAAATTGGAAGATTATATTATAAGCATGCCCGAAAAAGAAGACCTGGAAGCATTGGTAACCAATGTTGGCCAACTTACCGAACATCACCGCACCCAAGTTCAGGCTAATTATGCAGAACTTAAAATAGACCTGCTCGATGCTGATGAGATGAAATACTCTCATGAACAAATCCGTACTTCTATAAGAAAGTATCTTGAAACACTTAAAGGCATCAGTAATTACGCTTTCAAAGAAGGTGAAATGGGAGGCGCACCAACCGGAAATGATGTAGAATTAAGAATTTTGGGAGAAGATTATTCGCAGTTGGAAAAAAATGCAGAATATATTCAAGAAACACTTAACTCTATTTCTGGTGTAACAGATATAGAGAGCAATATACAAGAGGGGAAAAAAGAGATCAGAATTGTTCCTCACTACCAACTTTTAAAATATTACGGGCTAGAATATTCTGACTTAGCTGAATTGGTTAGAACAGCTGCTTATGGGAATACTATATCCAAATTTCACGGATCCGGTATCGAGGAAAACGATATAGTCTTAAAAGTTGCTGAAGAAGATATGGCAACTCTAAATGATGTTAAAAACTTAAACGTTCTAACAAATTCGGGTGATTTAATCTCGATCGATGAGTTGGCTGATTTCGTTATTGAAACAGGTTACTCCGAAATCAATCATTATAACCAGAAAAGAGTTGTTACTATTACTGCTAATACTTCTAACTATGATGACAATGGAGTTCAAAAGAAAAGAACCCCATCTGAGGTAACAGCTATTTTGAAAGATGATAAATTAGCTAATTTCTCACAGCAAAACCCAGGCATAAAACTAGAGTATGGTGGGCAAGCAGAACAACAAAAGGAGACCTATAATTCGCTATATCTAGCTTTTGCTATAGCCATTCTGCTAATCTACACCATCTTATCAACTCAATTTCGCTCTTATGTTCAGCCCCTAATCGTTATAGCTACTGTTCCGTGTGCTTTTATTGGTGTAATTTTTGGTCTGTATGTAACAGGACTTTCCTTTTCTGTGATGACCTTGATGGCTGTGGTTGCCTTAGCAGGAATAGTGGTTAACGATTCACTTGTACTGGTTGATTTTGTGAGTAAACAAAGAATAGAAGGAATTGATCGCTGGAATTCACTTATAAACGCTGGCATGATACGCTTACGTCCAATTTTAATGACGACAACAACCACTATAGCCGGTTTTCTGCCTATAATCTTATCAACTTCATCCGCTACAGAAAATTGGAAACCAATGGCAGTGAGTATAGCTTTTGGTTTGGTTTTTGGAACTACTATCACGCTTTTTATCATCCCGGTACTTTATTCTTTTGTAGATTCCTTCTTTGGAAAATTGGGTGTTACCAGATTTAAAAAACATTTGAGTTATGAAGATGCTATTAAATTACGAAATAAAAATAAATAAGGAGGATATTATGAAAAAAATAGCATTCCTGCTAGTAATAATAAGTTTAAGCTTACTTGGTTGTAAAACTACCAAGCTCACTAGCACACTCAAAACAGCCAAAATTATTATAGATGCTAATATAACCGAATGGGAAGGGAAAATGACAACTCTTTCTAGAAAAAAAGTTAGTATTGGTGCTCAACATGATGATAGATATCTGTACTTATGTTTACAGTTAAATAACCAAAAAATAATTCCATCTATTATGCGAAAAGGGTTCGAACTTTGGTTTGATGGAGCTGGCCGCAAAAATGAGACTGTTGGAATTAGATTCATAGCGATGGATAAGCCTAAATCTAAACCAAACTTTGCCGCTGGGAATGAAAAAGCTGACAAACCTGAATTTCCGGAATCATTTACCAAAATTGAGATTTTGAATAACAGCGACACTTCAGAAAAACTTAACAAAGAAGATCTGATTGGTTTAGATTATGCAATTAATAATACTATTAGATTCCCTATTTTAGAAATGAAAATTCCCATACAAGCTAATGCAGTTTACAGCACTTTTGTAGATGCTGTACCCAATAGAGAAATAGCTTTAAAAGTTAGCAGTGTCTCTGATGGAGAAGAGCCTGAGAAGGATTTTGGACATAGGGCACCACCGTCTGGGCAAGGTGGTATTGGCAAACAGTCAGGAAAATTTACAGACGGTGGATAAAGAGGTCAGCAAAATTTGAATGGAGGAACTAAATTCAGTACTTGGGTAATGATAGAATTACAAGATGAGAAACGTTAAATACTGGTTATTTTCAATAATTATTCACGTAGTTATCATACTGGTACTAATTGGAAATAAAAGTAATATAAAATCACCCCAAATAAACAAAGAGGAAAATTTGATTTTTAAGTTTGTAGAAAATAAAGAGCCTATGGAAAAACCAGAAGAAGCCAAAAATATTGCGCAAGAAAATTATAAAACACCTGAAGATAAAATTGAGATTCCCTATAAAAATAAGGCTGGAAAATCATTATATAAGCATAATAATAATTTTTTTCAAGACATGAAAAACAATTGGCAATTTTCTTCTAATAAAAATGAAAGTTTTTTTCCTAACACAATTGAATCGCTCTCAAACAATAAAAAAAGGATAGAAAAATGAAGAAAAAAATCTCAATTATTGTGGTATGCATAATAGCATTAACAATAGCCGTATTACTATTAGTAAACAAAAAGAAATCAAATTTAGTGTCCTACAAATTTGCAAAAATTGAAAAAGATAATCAAGAAACTATAATATCATGCACGGGTAGTTTAAAACCTGTTAGTACCGTTGATGTCGGGACACAAATATCTGGTAAAGTGGAAAAAGTATTAGTTGATTATAATGATTTTGTTAAAGAAAATGATGTGCTAGCTATCTTAGACACCCTGGAGTTATCTATAAATTATCGTTCAGCATTAGCAGATTTTCATATATCAAAAAAACAATATGAATTAGCAACAAGAGAATATGAAAATCAGCAAAAATTATACGAAAAAAATTACATATCAGAGCTAGATTTATTACAACAGCAATATGAGTTTGTAAGTGCCCAAAATAACATGAAAAAAGCACAAGCAAATTTGGAAAAAGCTGATATATACTTGCATAATTATGCTATTATCCGTTCTCCTATTACAGGTCAAATCATAGATAGAAACATAGATGAAGGCCAAACAGTGGCAGCCAGTCTATCAGCACCCACCCTGTTTACCGTAGCCGCTGATATGAATCATATGGAAATAGAAGCTGTAGTTGATGAAACCGATATAGGACAGATAAAAGCAGAACAAAAAGTTAGCTATTATGTAGATTCTTATCCTGATGAAGAATTTACTGGTTTGGTAAAAGAGATTAGATTGATCCCCGAGATAATTTCCAATGTAGTGAATTATACAGTTATTATCTCTACAAAAAATCGCAACAACATGCTAATGCCAGGTATGACAGCGGTATTAGACATCTTGATCTCTTCGGGAAGAGAGAGACTTCTGGTCAATTCCAAAGCTCTTGAATGGAAGCCAAATCAAGAATTATTGAAAAAATCAATGATGGTTAAAAATTTTTATCAATCAGGTAAAGAATTTCCCAAGGTTAACGAAGATGAACTTAATTCTCATGGAATTCTATGGACACTGAATTCTGAAGATAAACTTCAGATAATTCCAGTTACAATTGGCAAAAGGCTAAATGGAAAAACTGAAATAATCAGTTCTGAAGAATTATCGGGACTGCAAGTTATTATAGGATATACAAATGAACTAGGACAAAATACTGTAGATGAAAA
>JAXHUB010000256.1:0-4473 GCA_034189845.1 Candidatus Cloacimonadota bacterium
CTCTTTTCCATCGATTGTCGCCTCATAGTTTGCAAAAACACACTCCTCTGATTCAGGTTTGCATATTTCACAGACAACTCTTATTTTTTCACAATTCATGTCTTTGATTGTTTCCAGACAATCGATGTGGATATTCATGGGACAATAATTTTTACAATTATTGCAGTTCATGCTTTTATCGATATTCCGATGGATCATTTTTCTTCTAATTCCCAATAGATTACCCAAATATTGAAAAATATTCATTAAAGCAGCATAAGGACATAAATATCTACACCAAAATCTCTCCACAAACCATCCAGCTAAAAATATGAAGGCAAAAAAAACTCCTGCAGCAACAGTAATATTTTGTGGATGAGCAAGGGCAATAACAGGACAAAACTTCATAAAAAGGTACTGCAAAGCAAAATAGGAAGTAACTACCGTGAATGCAAAAAATAAATACTTTAGGATACACAGCCATCTATGGAGTTTGTTAGGAATATTTTGTTTGAACCTACTTTTTCTCTTTTTTAATTTGAATATTAACTCCTGTATTGTTCCCAAAAAACAGATATAACCACAAAATTTGCGTCCCCAAAATATAGAACTTAAAGCTATAAGCAACCCTACAACTGCAGCTGTTTTAAAAATCCAAATTCTAATTTGTGAATTTAGAGAGAATAAACCAAAACAAACTCCCGCATAAGGGCAGTATTTGTGGACTACTCCTCCCAAAGCACCAAATATGAGAAGAGAAATTAGAATTAATGATAGCAATAAAAATACTAATTGAATTGTAAGACGTGTATTATTCCTATTCACCTTTCGATATAGCCCCTACAGGACACCCGGAATAATTTTGGTTGTTCCCTACTTCGCAAATTCCGCAACTAATACAAAGTTCTTTATCTATTTTTGCTTTACCATTTTCCATACTTATTGCTTCTACCGGACATACACTAACGCATAATCCACACCCTATACATATTTTTTCATCTACTGTATGAGTATTTTTCTTAGCAAATTTTGTATTACGCCACAACGAATCCCCATTATCAGCTCTTAAACTTATTATTTTTTCGTTATATACAAAATTAACAACTGCAATGTTTTTTTTAAAAAAATAACCAGTTCCATTTATACTATCATTTTCTGTGAGTTCTACATTTTGTTCTTTTAAAAATTCACTTGGTCCAAAATGAAGCTCGTATTTACTTGTATCTGTTATCAAAAACCATTCTTCACTCTCCAACTGCAACACACCACTAAACTCTTTCAACTCTCCCTCACTTACAAAATCCTTATTTTGTAATTTAGCACCGATAACATTGTTTGTCAAAATCATTAAAACAACTAATGGAAATAATCTAACAGCTCTCACTTAATACTCCTCTTTCGTATAAAAAACTATATACTGTTTTTTTTGAACCATTCCACAAATTTCTTTACACCCAATTCAAAAGTGTATCTTGGTTCATAGTCCAAAACTTTTCTGCTCTTGCTTATATCGGCATATGTTAGAAAAACATCTCCAGGTTGCATCGGTAACCATTCTTTTATTGCTGTTTTTTGTAATTCTTTTTCAAGGGTTCGAATAAAATGTGACAAATCAATTCGTTTTGATTCCCCTAAATTAAAGATTTCATATTGTTTATTTAACAATACGAATTCAATAGCTTTCAAAACTCCATCAATAATATCATCAATGTAGGTATAATCTCGTTTGGAAGTTCCATCCCCATAGATTTGGATAGGTTTATTATTAACGATTTTACGGGCAAATTTATGGAGTGCTAAATCCGGTCTCTGGCGTGGACCTATCACTGTAAAAAATCTCAAGCAAGCAACAGATATTCCATAGAGATGGTAATAACTATGACAAAGCAATTCACCTGCTTTTTTGGTAGCAGCATAGGGCGAAACTGGGAAATCAACCCGATCGCTTTCGGAAAAAGGTATTTTTGTATTGTTCCCGTACACAGAAGAAGAAGAGGCAAATATAAACTTTTTGACCGAATACTTCCGGCATTTTTCCAATAGATTCATAGTACCATTGATATTTACTTTAGTATAAAGTTGAGGATTCTCGATAGAAGGTCGAACTCCTGCCATAGCTGCAAGATGGATCACCATGTCAAATTCATGTTTGGAAAAAATCTCATCCAGATACTCCTCATCGCAAATATCACCTTCCAAAAGTTTATAGTTTGAGTTTTCCAAAACAGGTTCAATATTTCTACGTTTAATCTCTGGTGAATAAAAGTCACAAAAATTATCTAAATTAAAAACAGTTTCTTGTTTTCCCAATAACTTTTCACAAAGATGAGAACCAATAAATCCAGATCCACCAGTAACTAAAATCTTCATTTTTACCCCTTCATCTTTTTTATAACTTTATTTTCTGTGGTAATATATCTCTTAAATAGATTTGCTGTTAAACACGAATGAATTGGCAAGATCGCTAAAATATCGCCAATTTCTATCATCTGTAAAATATCACTGCGAGTACTAATTATACCATGTTCCTGCGATACAGATTTAACGTAGGTGTCCGGCAAGGGATTATTCCAACCCTCATTCCCGGCAACAGCAACCAAACCATATTGTTTTTCTAAATTTTCCTTGGAAAGATGTACTGCTCCACCGTGAATAACAATTTCATTGCGTGTAGCATACTTGGCTACTACAGGACAGTATACTGCTAATGCTATCTGTGAGCAAGCACAACTTTTTAGCCTGAGTTGCATTACATCATAGAATACAAAATTACCTGGTCTTATTTCATCTATTTTCGTAAAATCCTCTGCAACACTAAATGTAGGTGTATCGCCCGTCGAAAATATTTTATGAGGAAATCTTTTTTTAATCCTGCCAGCCAACTCTATTTGATTTTTTTGCAATTGCAGGATATCTTTTTTGCTTTTGGCATTGTATGAATCACCAGCATGTAATAGAAAACCTTCCAATTGCTCTTCAGGTATTTTTTGTGCCACTTCAATCGCAGAATCATATTCCAAACCGCTTCGTTTATAACCATTATCTAATTCTACATAAAAGCGTATATTTGAAGATAGTTTTTCTATATATTTCAAAAAATCTGGAGTTGAAACTGTCAAAATTAATTCACATTGCTCTGATAGCTTGTTATAATCTCTTATTTGAAGCGGATTAGCTGGAAAAGCCAAGGTAATATTGTTCCAATCACTTTGGGAAAAATAAGAAGCCATCTTCAGTGAAGATACGGTGATCTTATCGACTCCCCTATCTTTAAACCATTTTCCAATTTCTGCTGACTGATGTGTTTTAAAGTGTGGACGAAATAGAAGATTATGCTTTTTAGCTTTTTCAATACCCTTTTCGATGTTCGAAATACATCTTTTCATATCTAAAACTAAACTAGGAATTTTTATCATAATCCCACTATCATATCTCTATATTCTTCCACCTGTTTTTTAAACTGTTGCATTTCATTTTCGGGAACAGGTGGTCCGGAAACATTTTTTAAACTAAGGGGATTTATCGGTCTATCGTGATGATATATAGTGTAATGAAGATGATTGCCAGTAGAAAGCCCCGTAGAACCAACATAACCTATAACTTCGCGTTGAGAAACTCTCTTTCCAACCCAAATTTTTCCATAACTACTTAAGTGACCATACAAAGTTTTATATCCATTAGAATGGCGTATCATTACTGTTTTCCCGTATCCTCCTGTGCGTCCGTTTACTGTAGGATGACCTCCCTTCCAACCTTTATGAATAACTACTCCATCTGCTGTTGCTTCCACTGGAGTACCATAAGGCGCTGCATAATCTACTCCATTATGAAACCTTTCTTTTCGCGTTATAGGATGTGTTCTGTAGCCAAAGTGAGAAGTAATGCGCACATAATTTAAAGGAGATTTCAAAAAAGCTTTTTGAAATGATTTCCCTTCAGCATCATAGTAATGAGATCCTTCTTTTTGTGATACAAAACGATAGGCTGTTCTGTCATAACTTTTGCTAATATATCTAGCTGTTAAGATATTTCCATATTTAATAAAATCTCCATCGCAGGTATATTTTTCATATGCTACAATAAATCTGTCTCCTTTTTGTGGATCAATATTAAAATCGATATCCCACTGAAAAATTTGGCTTAATTCCATAGTAAGTTGAGGTTGTTCTCCCTCATCTAACATAGCCTGCCACAATGATGTTTTTATTTCACCCGCACATGTACCTATTTCTTTTATCAATGGCAAAGAATCGATTACAGTATGATATGTATAAGTTGTATCAATGATATACTCATCCATTCTTTCGATAAAATCAAAAGGATCAAGTTGCTTACTTTGTAAAACTTTTAGACTGTCTTCATTGTAAACATAGCGTTTTTGGCGCTCTACTCTATATGTTTTTACCTTATCTGGATAAAAACAAAGTTCTTGTATGTTGTTCAAGGAATCGATTTTAACTTGAAAGCTATCTCCCGGGTGAGTATAATGCAAAT
>JAXHUB010000257.1:0-2296 GCA_034189845.1 Candidatus Cloacimonadota bacterium
GTAAACGCCGTATGGTCTATATGTTCGGAGCCAGAACCAAGAAAGATCTATATTTAACAGAGTTCTTAAGAAATTTGGAAAAAAAACTTGCTAAGTTCACTTATATACCTGTACTTTCTCAACCAGAAGAAGATACAGATTGGCAAGGGAAAACTGGATACATTCCACCATATTTCCCTGAATATATAAAAGAACCAGAAAATACAGAAGCTTATTTGTGCGGTAGTCCAGGGATGATAGCTGCTGTGAAAAAGAGCCTTATAGAAAATGGTATATCTGAGGACAAAATTTATTATGATAGCTTTTAAAAGAGGTTTGCTATGAAGGAAACACCACAGGAAAAAAAGATACATGAAAATATGAAAGTCGGGGTTCTCAGTGTAAATGGTTTTTTGGGAGATGATGAGAGACATTTTCATGAAATAATTGCCGAGGATAAAGCAGCTTTAAAAAAGTTAAATATCTCTTGCTCTCAAATTGCCGATAAGCTCCAGCAAATTACAGATAAAGCTTTCAATAGTTATCAAGACAGTATACTTCTAGATGATAAATATTTGGTTAGTTATCGTTCTGTACGTGGAAAAACCATCTGTCCCTTCGCACACCCAGGAGAATATTATAAAGGAGAAATAACTCTGAAAAATCTGGAAAATGGGAGGGTTTTAGTATGGACTCCACTCAATATTCATATGATTAAAGAACATTGTTTTTTCGAAGGAGAAGGCTCTAAACATCGCTTAGATCCGCTAGTGATAAAAAAAACACTGTTTAGCTAATAATGAAAATCTATCTTTTTACTTTACCACTAACTATATGTTTTAGTACAATTTTTGGACAAAGCCTGAACGAGAAAATAGAGCAACTCGGAAAAATAAAGGCTGAATTGAACGAAAAAATAGAACTTATTGAACAAACTGAACAGAGAAAGCAGGAAACCAGAGAAAGTTTGGAGCGATATCTTTCCGAACAAGAAATTATCGAAGCTAAAATTAAACAACTGGAAAAAACCAAGAAAAATGCCAAATCGGAATATGAAAATACAAAAAACAGCCTTAGTTCAACCCGAAAAACATTACAAGCCACCAGAAATTATGCAGAAGTTGTGGATATGGTGTGTCAAGAAGAGTACAAACTTCTTTTTGAGCTTCATTTCAAAAGTGTTCTCTATCCCGAAAATATTGCCGATTGCAAACTACTTGCCTATATGCTGAATGAATCCCTGCAGGAAAGTAGTAAGATCAATAAAGAGTTAAGCGAATTGCTCTCTACCAAGCATAGATTAGAGACCAAAAAAAAGAAAGATGAAAAATATTATCTGGATGTTAGTTGGAGCGAAGTAGTTAATAGAAAAAAAGATAAAGAATATGCCCACATTGTTAAAGAGATGGAAGAAAACCTTGCTCAAATAGAAAGGGAGTACAATGATTTCCTTGATTCCAAACAGCAGCTGGAAAAAGAAGCGAAGGCTTTGGATAGATTAATAGCAAAATTGCAGAGTGATATTATCGAAGAGGAATACAGTTACCAATTTTCTTCTGAAAAACTTAACTGGCCGGCGGAAGGGAAAGTAATTAGATATTTTGGAGAACAGCAAAGTGAAGAATATAACGTGACTGTTTTTAATAATGGGATAGATATTGAATTAGAGAAAGGAACTGAGATAAAAACTGTTGATGATGGAATCGTAGCCTTTGCGGAAAGACATGGAGGTTCAGGTAAACTAGTGATTATTAATCACAAAAACGGTTTTTATACTTTATATGGACATAATAGCGTTCTTTTGGTTTCCAAAGGAGAAGAGGTATTCAAAGGACAGCCCATATCACTCTCTGGAAGCACTGGGAATGCTGATGAACCTTGTCTGCATTTCGAAGTAAGGAAAAAAGGTAAACCAATGGATCCAATGGAGTTTTTAAAATGAAAATCCTTAAAAGCAATCGCAAATTGAAAAAATTCTTAAAGAAAAGCTGGCATAGAGAACACCTTTTTTTGCACGACACAGGTAATATGTATGGGATAGGTTGTGCAGCTTTTTCAAAAAAATCTATCACTAAGATAAACGATTTGAAACAACGTAGTGGAAATAAAAACTATATAGTTTTAATACCAAAAATTCATTGGTTAAATCGATTTGGAATTGCTTACCAAAAGATATTACATCGTCTTTTCAGGCAATTTTGGCCGGGTAATCTTACAATTCTTTTAGAAGATGCACAAAAACAATTTTCCCATCTTAGTAAAAGCAATAAAGTGGGAATTAGAATTCCAACAAGCAAACTACTGCGCGATTTTATAG
>JAXHUB010000258.1:0-4310 GCA_034189845.1 Candidatus Cloacimonadota bacterium
ATCATAGGGTTTGATATAATTCTTATCTAGCACAACATTCTCAGTTTCAATATAGAGATCTCCTCCAGCAGGCATTGCCTGCCAGGCATTCACATACATATTTAATACAGCCTGTTCAATCACTGATCTGATACAGTAGTACTGGTATAAGACGATATTTTAATTTCGTTTGAAGTTATTTTATGATAAACAAGGCTATCAATTTTTCCATTCCCAATATTAAAGTCTGTATAGGAAAGTTTCAATAAGCTGTCTGTAATAGAAACTTCTGTGGCGCGTAGTTTTTTGATAGCGAAATTAAGAGCATAATCGGCTAAAGATTCTGCTTCATTCTCAGCAACATTTTCTATGATCGTTTTTGGTACCTGGCGCAATTTATTTGCAAGGGATAAACTTACTGCACTAAGTATTGAAGCTAATATAAGTATTGATATTATTATTACTTTTCCCATTGTACCCTCCTTATAGGTAGGTGTTTAAAAAATAACGCCAGAACACGATCCTGCTCCTAAGATTATTTTCGAAATTATTTCTGTCTATACCTTTCTGAAAAAATTCCATATCGAACTTGGCGTATCTGATGGAATCTATATATGTTGTTACAGGAGTAGAAAGCTCATTTCCATCTTTATCATAATATTGTACCGTTAGGCTATCTACTAACCAAAAAGGTCCCATAACAAGAGAATTATCTTTATATACTTTTAAAGGATAACCATTTGCTGTACTGTCTTCTTGTACTACTTTTATTACGGAAACTGTGTTGTCATTTGTCAATTTACCTTTAAACTCGAATTCATTAATCTTTGCAGAGGAGATTATTGTAGAATCGGGCGGCACACCTGAACCTACTCTAGAAAGGATGCCATTGTTAAGAACAGAGGTAACATCTTCCGAGATATCATTAAGAGTAATTTGCATTTCCAGATTCATGGCAGTGATTTGGATAGTGAATAATCCGTTTAAAATACTCACAATTATCATTCCTCCAATCACTGTTGCCCATATTGTTTCCAGAATTGCTGTCATATTAACTCCTAATTAATCGATGTATTAGCAATTATTTTGCTAATGGGGTTATTCTGGTTTCCTATAAACACCGTATCTTGATTTCCTTTTACTGTGTAAACACGGAAATCCAATCTTTGAAACTTACTACTACTACCTAAGTTGTTTCCTAAGGAATCACAGTAAGTAGTGGTTATGTTATAATGATAAAACTTATCTGCCACACTTAAACTATCGGATATATTGGAATAGTCGGAATATATCTGAGAAAATTCTTTAGATTCGGTGATAATATCTACCATAATTTCCTGATAAAATTTTTCAATAATTTGCATTCCCTGTAGGTAATAGTTGGTATTATACACAGTATCTGCTTGGTCTATTAATCCATTATAATAGGTAATAAAGAGTGTTGAAAAGAGTATTATTGCAAAAAGTAGAATAATTAATTCACCAGTTCCCATTATTTATTCTCCGAAGTTGCATAAGCTACTTCCGAAATAGTAGTGTAGCCTTGCAAAATCCTATCCAAGCCCGATTCGCGCATGGAAAGCATACCGTGTTTTTCTGCCAGTTTTCGAATGTGAACAACGTCGATCTCATCGCCTGCTTTCATAATAGATTCGCTAATATCGGGGTAAAAATATAAAGCTTCAGCGATATTAATTCTTCCTTTATAGCCACTTTCAGCACATTTAGCACATCCAACAGCTTCATAAATTTTCCCAGCTTCCAGGTCTTCCTGCTTGATACCAAACTCCAAGGCAGCATTCCATTTTTCTTTAGAAAGTGGTTGTTTGCAGTGGTCACACAGTTTTCGAACTAAGCGCTGCGCAATGATAATATTGATTGAATAGGCTAAGAGGAAAGGTTCGATTCCCATTTTGTAAAGTCGGGAAATTGCACTAGGAGCATCGTTTGTATGCAAAGTAGAAAGGGTGAGATGGCCGGTATTGGCAAGTTTTACTGCTAATTCTGCTGTTTGCTTATCTCTAATTTCGCCTACCATTACCACATCTGGGTCATGTCTTAAAATCGAGCGTATTGCTCTATCAAAAGTCATCTTATGGCTTATTTTCAGCTGTCTAGCACCTTTAATCACGTATTCAACAGGGTCTTCGCAGGTAAGAACATTTTTGGTTGGGTCGATAACATAGTGTAGTGCTGCCATAAGGGTTGTGCTTTTCCCACTTCCAGTAGGACCGGTCACAATTACAATGCCTTTGGAAGAGCTTATAGCTTTATGAAATTCCTTTTCGGCCAGTTCCTGAAAACCTAATTCGCGAAAATCAGTGATAACTTTTCTATCATCTATAACACGTATCACGATGCTTTCAAAGCGGCGGTGGAATTCTGAAGAAACTATTGGTATTATGGAAATACGAAAACGAATAATATGATCATCAATAAATCTTTGGGCAAAGCCATCTTGAGCCTCATCGCGCTCGAATCTGTCTATACCTTGGAATCTGTCTTTTACAACTGCAGCAAAAGCTTCCGGCATAGTTTTTTCTTGTCGATGCCACAAATGTAATTTGCCATCTAATCTAAAATATATCTCAAAAGCAGTTTCGGAAGCAGCGATTACGTGAACGTCACTAACGTCGGTGCGAACTGCTTCTACTAAGGCACCCTCAAAAAGGTTAACCAGTTGACTTTTATTGATCTTTTCATCTAATTGTTTCTTATCAACTTCATACTCGTCTTTTTCAACATCCAATACTTCTTCACCGACTTCTTCTAATAGTTCTAAAAATTCATTTTTTTGAGGTGATATCAAATTAATTATTTCCATAAGGTTATTTAGAGGGCAGTATACTATTTCATACTTTTTAAAATAGGTAACTTCTGGAATTTCCTGAGTTAATTTGTTGGTTGGATCAGCAGAGAGAACTTTCAGCCTATTGCCAGTTTTAGAAATTATTTTAAATGGGAAAATCTTATGATAAAATAGTTTTTTGCGAAAATTTTCCGGAAATTGTTTTAAAATATGTCTGGTTTCTTCTATCTGTTTTTCATCTATATCTTCTATTGGAATATATTCTTTGCTGAAAGCGTAAAGTTCGGCGAGAGTACTATATACACTATCGTGTGGTATATGAAATTCCGAAACTAAAATTTTTGCCAAGCTAGAAGGAGTTTTTTCATTACTTTCTTCTTGTCTTTTTATCGCTTTCTTCAAAATTTCTTCGCTAATGATGTTTTCTTTTAAAAGTCTGTGACCAAATTTTGATTTTTCCAACATATGTTACTCCTCTAAAATGACGCTGGTGGTGAAACTGTTGATATTTCAGCTGAAACTATGGTTAACATGGTTATAACTATGGTAATAAAAAAAACAATAATAGTTTGGATAAATTCGATTAAAGAACTCATTTTATAACTTGTTTCGGCTTCAAAATAGGAAGCGATTTGCTGGGCTGGTTTTAGCACATTTCCAGTTTCGGAACCACTTTTAAGTCGCGAAATAACTGAGCGCGGGAAAACTCCAGAAGCCTGCATAGCAGGTACAAAGGCTTCTCCTTTTTCTAACATTAAGGGAACAGTTACAGTTTTTATCATTTTTTCTATGTATTTATTTCTACAAGCTTCTGCTGATATCAGGATAGTTTCGATATTATCGGAAGCTCCTGCATACACAGTTGCAAAAACTCTGAAAAAGATCTCAATACTGGTTTTATGAATTAGATGTCCTATAATGGGAAGTTTTATTATGAATCTATCTCGCCAGACTTTTCCCGAAGGAGTTGACCACCAGCGCCAGATAATAAGTACTGGAATTACAAAAGCAGCTATTATATAAAGATAATTTGCTCCCAGCCAATCGCTTAATTCTAAGGTAGATTGAGTCATTGGGGGAACTTCGATTCCTAATTTTACGAACATTTTGGTTGTGGAAGGGAAAATTTCGATAACATAATACATTACAGCACCAATAGTTGCAAACACTGCAAACATAGGAGAAATGAGAGCTTTTTTGATGTTTTTTTTTATTTCACTATCGCGCTCGATAAATGTGTTGGTGGCATCAAATATCTTAGCCATATTACCACTTTGGGTAGCCAACCCTAACATAAAAGCAGGAAACTTGCCAAAAACATCTGTATATTTTTTAAAAACTTCCTTTCCTTCTGCTCCTTGCTTAAGTTCTTTTTCTATCTGGTAGAGGGTTTCTTTTAAAACACTATTACTTTGTTCCTCTGCAAGTAAACTGAGTACCTGGCCGAAATTCATCTTATCTTGAAGCATATTGGTGCTAAGTTTAATAAACATTTGAATGTCGTTTTTCGAAGGCTTCATTT